>JBCDGX010000414.1:0-5722 GCA_038750805.1 Myxococcota bacterium | reverse complement strand
CGCGCCGCGTCCCGGCGCGCCGTCGGCGCCTGCGCGATGAGCGCCTCGGGAAGGTCGTAGTCGAGCGCCTCGAGCTCCATCGCCGGAGCATGGGGGAATCCACGCCGCGGCGCCCGCCGCGTGCGTCGCCACACCAGGGCGGCGGGCCCGGGTACCATGGTGGAGACCCTTCGAGAAAACGCGACGGTCCTGGGGCGCCATAAAGAGGCGTCATCCCGGGCCCTTGACCCCCCGGGCGCGAGAGAACGCAACGCCCTTGGTTCCGTCAAGCGAAGTGCAGGCGCGTTCGTGCTACACCGTTCGGCCTGATGCTTTCCCGACGCTGGTCCTCCCCCTTCCTTCTCCTCGCCATTCCCCTGGCATTTGCCGCGTGCGGCGATGACAGCGGAGGTGGTTCCGACGTCGACATGGGCGGCGGCGACATGACCGACGTCGACATGGGCGGGTCGGACGCGCTCCCGCTCTGCTCGGAGGAAGCCATCATCGACATCGGGACGAGCGAGCTCGGCGCGACGCTCACCCGGGACCTCGACACCACGCTGGTCAACACCATGCCGCGCGACCTCGGCGGCTGCGGCGGCACCTCCGTCGCCCCGCAGGTGATGGTTCGCTACCAGGTGCCCGGCACCGGCGACATCGCCCTCACGGTGAACACCGGCGTCGGCACGACGGCGAACCTCTTCGACACGCTCGTCCAGGTGCGCGACACGGGCTGCGAGCTCCCCTCGGCCTTCTGCTTCACGGACACGCCCACGGACATCCGCGCCGCCGGCACGGCCATCGTCCAGGGCGGCTCGACGGTTCACATCCTCGTGACCGGCTTCTCCCCGCCCCGCGCCGTCGGCGGCGGCGGCACGACCGTCGACCGCGGCGCCGTCACGCTCGCCGTCACGGCGAACATCCCGACGCCGCCCGTCCTCACGGAGCTCACGGCCGTCGACTTCCTCCCGGACGCCGAGACCGGCGGCGGTGACTTCTTCATCATCACGACGACGGGCAGCGACGACGCGAACGACATCGTCGCCATGGACCTCGAGATCCTCGACGGCTCGGGCACGCCCCTCGGCCTCTTCGGCGGCGGCGCCACCGTCGGCACCTTCGCCTTCGCCCCGCCCCCCACGACGAGCCCCTTCACCGACAGCCTCCTCCTCAACCCCTCGGTCTCCGTGGTGAGCATGGCGACGGCGCAGCAGGTCCGCGTCCGCCTCGTCGACGCGACGGACGTCCGGAGCGATCCCCTCACGGCCAACATCGAGCGCGGCACGCTCGCGGAGCTCGGTGAGGAGTGCGACGGCACGACGACCTTCTGCACCGGCACGCGCATCGAGTGCCGCACGGACGACATGGGCATGGACGTCTGCGCGCCGGACGACGACCTCTCGCGCATCTGCCGCGACGCCGACGCGACGGCCATCGACCTCTCGCTCCTCACGCCCGAGGTCGGCACCCGGACCGATCCCATCCGCCTCCAGGTGGCGCCCTTCGACGCCGACGGCGTGGCCACGTCCCCCTGCGTCACCGAGGATCCCTTCCTCTCGGGGATCATCAACAACGCCAACGACATGGGTGGGAACTTCGCCCTCGACCTCTTCACGTCGGGTCCGGAGCAGGTCTACTACCTCGAGCTCCCCGCCGGCGCGCTCGGCTACGACGTGACGGTCACGACGGACCTCGCGGGCAACCCGACGCCGCAGCCCTTCGAGGCGCTGGCCATCTACGGCCGCACGAACTGCGTGGACAGCCGTGACGACGAGCTGAGCTGCACGCCGAGCCTCCTCACCGAGGACCTCATGCTTCCGACCGACGGGCTCCGCCCGAGCCACACCTTCGAGGCGCAGCCCCCCGGGCCGCTCTACGTCTTCATCGAGCCCATCCTCTACGCGCTGCTCCAGGGCCCGGCCGACGCCGGCGCCGCGAACGACGGCGTCATGGCCATGAACGTCGACTTCACGGTCATCCCGGTCCTCACCACCGGCGCGACCTGCGACCCGGCCGAGGGCATCAACCGCTGCGCCGCGGGCCCCTGCCCGGCGGACACGCGCGTCTGCCCCTGAGCCGGCGCTCCTGAACGCGAGAAGGCCTCGCAGCTTCGGCTGCGGGGCCTTTTCCGTGGGCGGGGTTTGGCTCAGGGCGGCCCGGGGTCGCCGCTCTTATTCGCCTCGCGGGCGTCGGCTCGGGCATACTCCCACCAGCATGGCGCTCATCGAGACCGAGGAAGCCGCCCGTCGCCTCGCGCGGGCCATCGCCAGCGATCTCTCCCTCTACAACGAGGACAAGATCGTGGAGGGCATCCAGGGGGACAACCTCCTCGAGGTGCTCGCGGACGAGCTCGAGGAGGGCCGGGCGCTCTTCAAGAGCCGCGTGGCGCCGGAACTCTACGCGAAGAACTTCTACGACCGCGCGATCATCGACATCCTCGTGCGCTCGAAGGGCCACGTCGCCTCGCCGCTCTGGTGAGCCCCGGCGAGGCGAAGGGCGACCCGGCGCCGGCGGAGCCCACGCCCATCACGCACGTCGTCGGCGAGGGCGAGGTCCCCGCGCGCGGCGAGCGCGTCGACAAGGTGCTTGCCGGCCTCGGCTTCGCCTCGCGCTCGACGCTCCAGCGCTGGATCGAGGACGGCCGCGTCCGCATCGATGGCGCGCCCGCGCAGGCGAAGCAGAGGGTACGCCCCGGGCAGCGCCTCGAGGTGCGCCCGGCGCCGCCGCCCCCCTCGGCCGCGGTCCCGCAGGACCTGCCCCTCGACGTGCGCTTCGAGGACGCGCACCTCGTCGTCGTGCACAAGCCCGCGGGGCTCGTGGTGCACCCGGCGCCCGGGCATCCCGACGGAACGCTCGTGAACGCGCTCCTCCACCACGTCGACTTCAGCACCGAGGGCGGGGACCCCATGCGCCCGGGCATCGTGCATCGCCTGGACCGCTTCACGAGCGGGGTGATGGTGGTGGCCAAGAGTGTGCGTGCCCGGGAAGGGCTCGTGGCGCTCTTTCAGGCCCACGACGTCGAGCGCCGCTACGACGCCATCGCGCTCGGCGCGCTCCCGGGTCCCGTGACCTACGAGACGCTCCATGGGCGCCATCCGCGGGACCGGAAGAAGTTCAGCGGGCGCGTGGAGCGCGGCAAGCGGGCCGTCACGCACGTCGTGCCCGTCGCGGGGCTCCCGTCCGCGGCCCCGCTCGCCACGCACGTCGCTTGTCGCCTCGAGACCGGCCGCACGCACCAGATCCGCGTGCACCTCGCCGAGGCCGGGCACCCGCTCCTCGGCGATCCGCTCTACGGGAAGACGCCGAAGGACCCGCGGCTCCGCGCCGCGGCGACGGCGCTGGGGCGGCAGGCACTCCACGCGGCGACGCTCGGCTTCGCGCATCCCGTGACGGGCGAGCCGATGCGCTTCGAGGCGGAGCTCCCGGAGGACTTCCGGGCGGCCCGGGACGCGCTCGGCGCGCCCTGAGACGAGCGCGATGGTCAGGCCGCGACGCCGCGAAGCCGTGCTCTGCGGCCTGACGCTCAGCCGTTGCCGAGGCGCGCCAGCAGGCTCGCCGCGTTGGCCTGCATGTCGATGTTCCGGAAGACGCAGAAGACCGTCTTCGCCTCGATGCCCTCGAGGTGCGTGGCGATGTTCTCGATGGCGTCGTCGTCGTAGCGCGAGCGGTGCCCGGCGGGGCCCGGGAGGCGCACGTAGACCATGTCGCTCGTGACCGGCGCGTCCCAGATGAGCGGATCGTAGGCCAGCGAGACCGGCCGCCCCTCGGCCACGGCCTCCGCGTCCTCGGTGCCCCAGGACGGCAGGTCGAGGACCACGCGCGGGAGCGTATCCGGCAGCCAGCCGAGGAAGGACTTGAGCGCCGTCTTCGTCGCCTTCGAGGCCTCGAACTCCGGCGGGGCCTGCAGCACGATGGCTTGCGCCCCGAGGGTCTTCGAGAACTCCGCGAATTCCTCGACGAGGGCCGCGTTCTCCTTCGTCCGGCGGAAGCCCGATTCCCCGAGGGCCTTCGGGGCCAGCGCCGTGAAGGCGAAGCCGTCCGGGGACTCCCGGAGCCAGCGACGAACGGTCCCCGCACCGGGGATGCCGAGCTCGGTGTCGGAGATCTCGACCGCGGGGAAAAGCCCCCAATAGCGGCTGACGGGCACCGGGAACCCCGAGCAGGCCACGAACAACATCGGCCGGAGTCTACAGGGTTTTTCGCCGGCGACTACCCGGCGTCGGGCCCGCGTCGGCCAGGTGACGTCGTTTGTGACGGATCGCGGCCCCGAGGGGCGTCCGCGCGCCGACGCCTAGATGTCCAAGACGGAAGTCGCGAGCGTCTCCGCGAGGATTTCGGCCCGAGGTTGCGGGCGGCACGACGACTCGATGCGGGGCAACGGCGAGGAGGGGCGCGCGTGACCTCGGGCCGAAGCACCGTGGAGACGTTCGTTACTTCTGTCGCGGACGTCTTAGTCCGGATCCTCGATCTTCCAGACCCCGTCCTCGCGGAGGAACTGGACGCTCGCGCCCTCGCCGTAGCTCATGGTGGCCCGGTCGCCGACGACCTCGATGGGCGCGTCGAGGTTCGCCCGGAGCGCCGCGAGCAAGCGCTCGGTCTCCTCGCGCCCCTCGCCCTCGAAGGCCCGCTCCATGCTCTCGGTGGTCATGCCCTCGCGGTCCGCGTCCGGGACAAAGCGGAGCACCACGTCGTAGCGCTTCGCGGCGAGGGCCCGGACGAAGGAGCGCAGCGCGGCCCGGGGCGTGGACTGGTCGTAGACGTCGACGGCGTTCCCACGGATGCGCCAGCGGCCGTCCTCGAGCACGAGCTCGAGGCGCTCGCCGTCGGGGAGCTGCACCTCGGCGGTGACCTCCGCGTCGTCGTCGGCGGCGCGGAGCAACGCCGCGAGCTCTCGCGCGGCCTCGGGGCTCGAGCGCATCTGCTGCTCGAACTCCGGGAAGGGCACGCGCCGGCGATGGTCCTCGGCCAGGAGCGCGTAGGCGTCCCGGTACGCGCCGCGCTCGAGGGCGCTCGCGAAGCGGTCGAGGCTGCTCGCCGGGGAGCCCCCCGCAGGTCCGCAGCCGGCGCCGAGGAGAGCCAGGAGCGCGGCGAGGGAGGCCGCGAGGGCACGCGGCGCGGCGGGGGCGGGCACGAGGTGCGCATAGCACGCTCGTCGCGAGGCGATCACCGGCAAATCCCGCCGCGCCGGACCGGGTGCTATCGTCGAGCCCGGCCATGGCCCCGCCCGAGAACCTGGACGCGCGTCTCCTGCGATTTCGAAGCGATCCCGGAGCCGAAGACGCGGGCGCGCTCGCCGACGCGCTGCTCACGGCGCGGCGCCCGCGGGACGCCTCGGACGTGGCGGCGACGTGGCTCAAGCGGGACCCGGACGCTGCCGGCGCGCATCTCGCGGCCGGCCGCGCCTGGATGGACCTCGGCGATCTCCTCCGCGCGCAGAAGGCGCTGCTCCAGGCGGCGCGGACCGATCCCCGCTCGCCCGCGCCCTACCGTTGGCTCGGCGAGGTGCTCCTCCGCCGCGGCGATCCCGCCCGCGCGGTGAAGGTCCTCGAGAAGGCCCGCTCCCTCGGCTCCGCGGACCCGGCCGTGGCGCGCCTCGAGGCCCGCGCGAACCGGCTCGCGCGCGTCGTCCGAGGCGACGCGCCGCCCCCGCGCTCCCCCGTCGCGCCCCAAGCGCCCGCGCCTCCCGGCCGCCGCGAGCATCGCGCGACGCCGCGGGTCGGCGTCGCCCCCGACGAGCTCGGGG
>JBCDGX010000413.1:0-5742 GCA_038750805.1 Myxococcota bacterium | reverse complement strand
GTCGAGATCTGGTTCAGCGTGCTCGCTCGCCGCGTCCTCCGAAGAGGCTCCTTCGCGTCGCTCGCCGACCTCGAGCGAAAGCTCCGCGCCTTCATCGACTACTTCAACCGGGTCCTCGCGGCCCCCTACGCCTGGACCTACAGAGGCCGCCCTTTGAGCGTCTGATGCGATCGAGACTTCTGTCGGGCAGGTCTAGGGCTTCGCGCCGCGGGCCCGCTGGAAAGCCTGGTAGCTCGCCATGCCGGCGAGCATCGCGGGCACGAAGACGAGGGCCTCGCTCGACGCCCCCATGAGCCCGGCGCCGAAGGACGTGAGCGCCGGCCCGGGGCAGAAGCCGCCGAGGCCCCAACCGAGGCCGAAGAGCACGCCGCCGCCGATCAGCCGGGCGTCGATGTCTTTCGCCGTCGGGAGGCGGAAGCGCATGTCGAGGAGCGGCCGCTGCCGCTTCCGGACGAGCTGGAAGACGGGCATGAAGACGAGCAGTCCGCCGCCCATGACGAAGGCGAGGCTCGGGTCCCAGCCGCCCTGGGTGCCGACCACGTCGAGGAAGCCGACGACCTTCGAGGGCAGGGTCATGCCGCCGATGGTCAGGCCGACGGCGAAGATCACGCCGGCCGCGAAGGCCACGGCGATGCGCTTGCCCGCGCCGGGGACCAGCTCGCTCATAGCGACCCCCCGAAGATCACGCTGATGGCCGTGACGGTCGCGAAGGCCGTCACCATGAAGGTCATCACCGCCGCGAGGGAGCGCGGCGAGCGCCGGCCGAGGCCGCAGATGCCGTGGCCGCTGGTGCAGCCGCTGCCGAGCTGCGTGCCCACGCCGACGAGAAAGCCCGCCACGATCAGCGAGAGCGTCGAGCGCTCGATGGCGAAGGCGAAGGCCGCCGGCGCGACCATCCCCGCGCCCACGCCGCCGAGCACCAGCCCGCCGGTGAAGGCGAGGCGCCAAAGGCGCTCCTCGTGGTTCTCGTAGGCGCCGGGGAGCTTCGTGAGCCCGCCGCTGATGCCGCTGATGCCGCAGATGCGTCCGTTGAGGAAGAGGAGCAGGACCGACGAGAGCCCGACGAGGAGCCCGCCGACCAGCGACGCGAAGGGGGTGAAGTTCTCCATGGGATGCTGCGGTGAGCCGAGGCCGCCGAGGTTCGACGCGCGTGGCCGCGTCCCCGCTACCAGCAGGAGCCGTACCATCCCCGCGCGACGCCGCTCCCCCGAGAAACGACGGGCCCCGGCGAAATGCGGGGGGGTTCACCCGGCGTTTCACGTCGCGGAAGGCGTTTCAGATCGATGCGCAGGACGGATTTTGTGGGGAAGGCAGCGATCCGAAAGGCGCACCCGGACGAAGCGAGCGCCATCGACGCGCTGGTGCGAGCCGTCATCGCGGAGACGTATCCCGAGCTCTTTCCCGCGGGCGCTCCTCCGCGAGGGGAGCTCACGCGCTGGTGCGGGGCGCTGGTCCTCGTCCGGGAGAACACGATCGCCGGCGTTGGACTCGCCAAGCGGGGTTGGATCCACGATCTCTGGCTGCGTCGAGACGCCCGCGGACAGGGCCACGGAACCCGTCTCCTCGCACGCCTCGAGGACAGCCTGCGTCAGGGCGGCGCCGACACCGCGCGCCTTCGCGCGAACGCGAGCAACACGAGGGCGACGGCCTTCTACGTGCGTCGCGGCTACACCGCGATTCGTACGTATCCCCACGAGCGCCACGGGAAGCCGATGGTCGACTACGCGAAGCCGCTCGATGCGGCGCTTGATTCATGACGACCGTTGTGTAACGTATGTCGGGTTCCGTGAGCCGCCGAGGACGACCATGACCGAGTCGCGCACCGAGACCTTCGAAGAGTTCTGGCCCTACTACCTCGGCGAGCACCGCCACCCGACCTGCCGCGTGCTCCACTACGTGGGCACGAAGCTGGCGCTGCTCTGGCTGGCCACGGCGGTCGTCACGCGGAACCCCTGGCTGCTCCTCGCGGCGACGGTCAGCGGCTACTTCTTCGCGTGGGTCGGCCACTTCTTCGTCGAGAAGAACCGGCCGGCGACCTTCACCTACCCGCTCTGGTCGCTCCGCGCGGACTTCAAGCTCTACGGGCTCTTCGTCACCGGCCGTCTGAACGCCGACCCGTCCTTCCAGAGCGTCTGCGGGTCCGGTCAGCCCGCCTGAGCGGCGCCCGCGCTCAGCGGTCGAAGACCTTCACCACCCGCGCGATCGCGCTCGGGTACTCGGTCGGGAAGAGCCGCTGCGTCTTGTCGATGATCTCCGCGTCGAGGCCGATGAGCACGCGGGGATCGTTCCGCTCCATGGCGCCCAGGATGACCTCCGCCGCCTTCTCCGGCGTCGTCTTCGCCACCCGGTCGAACTGACGCACGCTCTTGTCGCGGTCTTCGCTGCCCTCGGCGTCGCGGTGGAAGCGGGCGTTGCGGACGATGTTCGTCTTGATGCCGCCGGGGTGCACGACGAGCGTCTTCACGTTCGTGTCCGCGAGCTCCTGGCGGAGCGCCTCGGTCATGCCGCGCACGGCGAACTTCGTCGCGTTGTACGCGCTCTGCCCCGGGTAGCCGATGATGCCGAAGACGCTGGAGATGGTGACGAGGTGCCCGCTGTCGCGCTCGAGGAAGTGCGGGAGGAAGGCCTTCATCCCGTGCACCACACCCCAGAAGTTCACGCCCATGATCCAGGCGAGGTCCTCGTAGGAGGTCTCGGCGAAGGTGTCCGCGACGGTCACGCCGGCGTTGTTGATGATCGCGTCGACCTTCCCGTGATCTGCGATCGACGCCTCCGCCCACTGGAACACCTCCTCGCGGTTCGAGACGTCGAGGCGCCAGGCGTTCACCTTCCGGCCGCGACTCTCGACCTCCCGCCGGGTCTCGTCGAGCCCGTCGCCGTTCCAATCGCTGAGCGCGAGGTCCGCGCCCCGGTCGGCGAGCGCGTAGGCGAGCGCCCGGCCGATGCCCGAGGCCGCGCCGGTGATGGCGACGACCTTGCCCTCGAAGGCGTTCACGACGAAGCCCCAGGCGCGTCGGTCGGGAGCCCGGCGACGGCCGCCGCGTCCTTCGCCGCCGCGAGCACCGCGTCGTAGGCCGCGGCGTTGCACGCGAGGATGCCCCCGTGGTTCGCCATGTCCGTCGTGCCCCCGTAGCGGAAGGGCGCGCCGTCCATGCGCATGAAGCGCCCGCCGGCTGCGCGGAGGATGGCCTCTGGCGCGCAGGCGTCCCAGGCCGAGGCCCGGTTCGAGGGGTGGATGTAGACGTCGGCCTGCCGCTCGGCGATGAGCCCGACCTTGAGGCCGACGCTCCCGTGGGGCTGCTCCGCCGTGATGCCGAGGGCCTTCACGAAGCCGTCGGTGGCCGCGTCGCGATGGGAGCGGCTCGTCACGAGCCGAAGCGCCGAGGTGTCTGCCGTCTCGGAGACCGTGAGCGGGCGCCGCTCGCCCGTGCCGGCCAGCGCCCCGGTCTCGAGCCAGGCGCCCTCGCCGACGACGCCGGCGTAGAGCTTGTCCTTCGCCGGCTGGAGCACGACGCCGAGCACGCTCGCGCGGTCGATGGTGAGGCCGATCATCACGGCGAACTCGCCGTTCTTCGCGATGAACTCCTTCGTCCCGTCGAGCGGGTCCACGTACCAGCAGCGACCGGCCTGGAGCGCGTCGCTTCGGTCCGGCGACTCCTCGGCGACGACGCCGTCGTCCGGAAAGGCCTCGCGCAGCGCGGCGACGATGAGCGCGTTCGCGCGGGCGTCCGCGTCCGTGACCGGATCCCGCGGCTGCTTGTAGGCCACGGCGAAGTCCTTGGCGTAGACGTCGAGGATGACGTGGCTCGCGCGCTTCGCCAGGTCGATGGCGACGTCGAGCTCCCGTTCGAGAGTCATGCGCGTCGGTCTAACACAGCCCGCCGCGGCGTCCCGCGGCGGGCCGGAGCATCTGCGGGAAGCTCAGGGGCCGGCGTCGACGAAGTCTGCCCCGGGGTCGATGAAGTCCCCGAGGTACTCGCCCAGCGTGAGCCCCGACTCCGTGGCCTCGCCGAGGCGGCTCAGGAAGGTGTGCTCCTGGGCGTTGTCGCCGGAGAGGTAGAAGGTGTTGAAGTTGTCGAAGGGCGTGAGGTAGCCGCGCAGCGCGTTCACGCCCATCTCGAACATCTCGCCGGTGTAGGCGTCCGCGCTGCCCGTGTCGCAGCCCTCCGAGAGACCCCAGCTGTAGAAGAAGCGGAAGGTCCCGTCCTGGACGCCCGTCGCGTAGGCGAAGCGCTGGTCCGGATAGCGCTGCGCGAGATAGGCGTAGTAGGTCACGAGGCCGCCGCCGTCCTCCTGGCAGACCGCGTCGACGTGCTCGTCGGCGATGAAGCCGTCGAACTCCCAGGCGTCGCGGAGGAGCTGCTGCTGGCAGGGCGCGAGGAACTCGTCCGTGAGGATGGCGCCCGCGTCGTTGAACATGTTCACGGGCGTGCAGCCGAAGGCTTCCTGGACCTGCGTGTAGTTGATGACCGCGCCGAGGCCGCCGGCGCTCGAGCCGGTGAGGAGCACGTCGCTCATGCTCGGGAAGGTCGGAAGCACGCGCCGGAGGATCGCCGCCGTGTTCCGCCGGCCGACGTGCGTGAGCGTGGTCGAGGGGCTGTCCTCGATGTTCCCGCCGAAGACGTCGCCGCTGCAGTACGGGATGTAGACCATGTTGAAGTCGCGGACCGGGTTGGTCTCGTCATCCCGCGCGAAGGGCTGCCCGAGGAGGCGCCCGGCGGCGGTCTCGTCGAAGTCCTCCTCGTCGTACCCGTCGCGGTTAGCCACACCCGTGAGGCACGTGGTGCGGTCGAAGCACGCGCCGCCACCCTCGAAAAAGATCATCAGCCGGTCCGACTCCGGGTTGATGTTCACGCCAATGCCGAAGGGCGTGCCGTCCATGCACTGCGTGTCCGGGAAGGGCACCCAGGTCCACGTGTTGGCGTCCGCGGTGATCGCGTCGCCCTCGTCGATGGGCGTGGCCGCCGTGCAGTCCCAGGCCTCGGGGACCGTCGGGCTGTCCGGGCACATCAGGCCCATGTCCGGGTCCCCCATGCCCATGTCGGTGTCCGTGCCAGCGTCGACATCGGAGCCCATGTCCAGGTCGCCGCCGGCGTCCGGGAGCCCGGCCATCATGCCGTCGTCGTCACCGCAGGCCACGGCGAGGAGCGCCGCCACGAGAAGGAAGTGAAGCCTCATTCACCGAGTATCGGATCAACGTCCGCCACGTGTCCAACGTGTGACGCCGAAAAGCGCCTTCGTTCGGGCATTCCAACGGCCAGCCCGCCCCCGGGGATGGCGACCCGACGCGGCGGCTAGAGGCGGTGGCGGAGGCGCACGAGCATGACGCCGGTGCCCCCATGCCGGCGCGGCGCGGTCGCGAAGGCCTCGACCAAGGGCGCCGCGCCCCCGTCCGTGAGGGCTTTGATCACCGCGTCCTCGAGCACGCCCCGGCCGCCCTCGCTGTGGTTGCCCTTGCCGTGGATGAGCGCGAGCGTCCGGCGGCCGGCGCGATGGCCCGTGCGCACGAACTGGCTGACCTCGCGGGCGACCTCGCGCCGCTCGCGGCCGTGCAGATCGAGGCGCGCCTCCGGCGTGAGCTCCCCCGCCGCCAGCATGCGCACCGTGCGGTCGGGGCTGCCGCGGCGCTTGCCCTCGAGGCCCCCGTCCGCGTGGCGCCGCACGTCGAAATGCGCGTCGCCGGCGACCAGCCGGTCGAGGCGTGCGCGGGCCGCCTCCTCGGCGGCCTCGGCCTGGGCCTTC
>JBCDGX010000412.1:0-5755 GCA_038750805.1 Myxococcota bacterium | reverse complement strand
CGCCACGGCGGCGCCGCTCCTCGCGGGCCTCGGGCGTGACCTGACGGCTCTCGCGCTGGCCGGTGCGCTCGACCCGGTGATCGGGCGGGAGCGGGAGATCGAGACGCTCCTCGACGTGCTCGCCCGGCGCCGGGGCAATAGCCCCGTGCTCGTCGGACCCTCGGGCGTGGGCAAGACGGCGGTCGTCGAGGGGCTCGCGCAGCGCCTCGCCCGCGGCGGCGCGGGGACCGAGGGGCTCGCCGGCCGCCGGCTCGTCGAGCTCTCGGCGGGCGCCATCGTCAGCGGGACCGGTGTCAGGGGCGCGCTCGCGGAGAAGGTGCGCCAGCTTCGCGAGGAGGTCGCCCAGACCGGCGCGATCCTCTTCATCGACGAGATCCACGCCATCCTCGGCGGCGGCGACGCGCCGGACGACCTGGCCCAGGAGCTGAAGGCCGCGCTGGCGCGTGGTGAGCTCGCCTGCGTCGGCGCCACCACCGAGGACGAGTTCCGGAAGCACGTCGAGCGGGACCCGGCGCTCGTCCGGCGGCTCACGCCCGTGCCCGTGGGCGAGCCCGACGAGGCGACGACGCGTGCGATCCTCCGCGGCGTCCTCCCGCGCTACGCGACGCACCACGGGGTGCGCTTCGCCGAGGCGGCCGAGGCGTCCGCCGTCACGCTGAGCACGCGCTTCCTCCCGGAGCTTCGCCACCCGGACAAGGCCCTCGCGGTGCTCGACCACGCGGCGGCGCGAGTGAGCCGGCGCGGCGGGGAGTGCGTGGACCGGGCCGCCGTGGCCGCGGTGATCGCCGAGCGCGCGGAGGTGCCCGTGGAGCGGCTCCTCCTCGAGGACCGGGAGCGTCTGCTCCAGCTCGAGGCGCGCCTCGGGGAGCGGGTGATCGGCCACGCCCCGGTGATCGGGCGCGTCGCCGAGGCACTCCGGAAGGGCGCGGCGGGGCTGCGGGGGCGGCGGCGCCCGCTTGGCACGTTCCTCTTCCTCGGGCCGACGGGCGTCGGCAAGACGGAGCTCGCCAAGGCCATCCACGACGTGTTCTTCGGAGGCGGCGAGCTCACGCGCTTCGACCTCAGCGAGATGAGCGAAGCGCATGGCGTGGCGCGGCTCGTCGGGGCGCCGCCGGGCTACGTCGGGCATCGGGAGGGCGGGCAGCTCACCGAGGCCGTGCGGCGCCGGCCCTACCAGCTCGTGCTCCTCGACGAGGGACGCCTGACCGACGGCCGCGGGCGGACGGTGGACTTCACGAACACCATCGTGGTGATGACCTCGAACCTCGGCGTCGGCGTGAAGACGCGGCGCGCGATGGGCTTCGGGGCGGACGACGCGCCGAGCGCGGGGGCCGAGGGCGTTGTCGCTGCGGCACGCGCGGCGCTCCCGCCCGAGCTCTGGAACCGCATCGACGAGCCCCTGGCCTTCGCGCCGCTGACCCGGGACGAGGTGAAGCGCATCGCGGCGCTTCGCCTGCGCGGGCTGGCCGAGCGGGTGCGCGACGCCCACGGGACGACGCTCTCCTGGACCGACGCGGACCTCGAGCTCCTCCTCGTGCGCGGCGGCTACGAGCCTTCGCTCGGTGCGCGGCCCCTCGAGAGGACCATCGCGCGCGAGGTCGAGGGGCCGCTCGCCCGGCGGATCCTCGAGGGCGGGCTCGGCGCGTCCGTCGACCTCGGCGCGCTGATGGCCGGGACCTTCGCGGCCCTCGGCGCCTGCTAGACGCGACTCAGCGCAGGCAGGTCCTCGTTCTCCCCTCGCAAGCCGTCGGCGAGCGCTTCGGCGACGGCTTCGGCCGCCTGCTCCGGGAGCCCCTGCGCCCGCGCCAGGCGGAGGATGGCCGCGCCCACGGCGTCGTAGGTCGCGCGCACCTCGCTCCCGATGGCCGCGCGGTGCGCGCGCACGGTCTCCGCGTCCCCGCGCGCCACGGGGCCCGTGAGCGCCGCCGGGAGCCCCAGATGCGTCACGTTCGCCGCCACGCTTCCGAGTAGCGCGCCGAGCATGCGTTCGGCGTCGCGGCGCGCCACGCCTTCGGCCTCCAGGATGGCCACGGCCTCGGCCGCGAGCGCCGCCGCGCCGTTGGCGATGAGCGCCGCCGCGGCGTGATAGGCCGGACCCTGCGGACCTGCGCCCGCGCGGGCCTCCACCGCGTGCGCGCCGAGGGCGCGAACGAGGCGCCGGCCGGTGGCGCGCGCGACCGGGTCCCCGGCCAGGCCGAAGGAGGCGCCGGCGAGCGGCGGGGGACGCTTCGGGTCCGCGAAGCTGATCATCGGGTGGAGCGCGCCGCCGTGCACGCCCTCCGGGAGCGCTCCGAGCGCGTCCGGACCGCGCGCGCCGGCACAATGGAAGAGCGCCGCGCCCGCATCGAGGCGCGGGGCCACGGCCTCGGACACCGCGTCGATGGCCCCGTCGGGCACCGCCAGCACGCAGGCGTCGGCGTCGCCGAGGCCGGCGCGGCGCTTCGCGCGGCCCGCCCGGAGGGACACGTCGAGGCCCGCCCGCGTCCACCCGCGCGCGAGCGCGCGTCCCACCTTGCCGCGGCCGAGGACGACGACCCTCAAGCCGGGTCCTCGTCCTCGATGCCGTCGGGCCGGGTCTCCCGGTCGTGCACGCTCGGGACGGCGGAGAGGTCGCCGGGGACGGTTTTCCGGTCGTGCACGTCGCCGTCCACATAGAGCCCTCGATCGAGCACGATCTGCGCGACCCCCGGGGGGAGCCAGCCTTCGACGGGCTCGCGCGCGGCGAGGCGATCGCGGATCTCCGTCGAGCTCACGTCGGGCAGCGCCACGGGGCAGGGGCCCGGGGCCGGCGCGTGCCCCTCGCGACCGACCACGAGGGGCGGCGCCGCGGCAGCGACCTCGTCCCAGCGTTCCCAGCGATGCGTGTCGCCGAGGATGTCGGCGCCGATGACCAGGCGGAAGCGCGCGTCGGGGCGCTCCTTCCGAAGCGCCTCGAGCGTGCGCCAGGTACGGCTCGGCGCGCCCAGGGTCTGCTCGATGCGGGAGACCCGCACGAAGGGGAGGTCGCGAAAGGCCGCCTCGCACATCGCGACGCGATGCTCGAAGGGCGCCGAGCGCTTGCCGAAGGCGTGCGCCCACGTGGGCACGACGAGCACCTCGTCGACGGCCGCCACGCTCTTCGCCCAGGCGGCGACGAGCACGTGCGCGACATGCGGCGGGTCGAAGCTCCCGCCGTAGACCGCGAGGATCGGGTCGCTCCAGGTGTCCCCGGCGCTCATCGGCTCACCGTGAGCTTCGAGGCCCCGCCGTGGAGCACCTCGCGCCCTCGGGGCTCGCCCTCCGTGGAGAAGGTGGCCAGGGCG
Organism: Myxococcota bacterium; assembly: GCA_038750805.1. GTDB lineage: Bacteria > Myxococcota_A > Polyangia > Polyangiales > Houyiibacteriaceae > CALCTH01. Next base: position 2,453 of record JBCDGX010000412.1, on the reverse strand, counting down.
ACGCGGCCATCGTCCTCGACCTCGAGCACGCCGACGACGCCCCGGGAGAGAGGCCCGGGCGTGAAGAAGGCCCGCGGTCCGAAGCGCTTCAGGAGCTCCTCCTCGGAGCGCCCGTAGACGATGATGCTCGCGTTCGCGATGTCGTCCTCGTCGAGGACCTTCTTGTCGTAGACGACGAGCACGATGCGGTCGCCGACCATCTCCACGGCCCGCGCGGGCGGGGGCGGGAGCGTGCGCAGGCGGCTCAGGCGCTCGCGCTGCCGATCGCGCTCGAGGAGCCGCTCGATCTCCGGCGGCGCTCCCTCCAGCGCCAGGGCGAGGGCGCCGGTCAGGAAGTCGCCGTCCGGGAGCTCGGCGCGGAGCTCGAGCTCCCAGTCGAGGCAGAGCCGCTCCGCGGCGTCGTCGTCGCCGAGGTAGATCACCGGGTCGGCGTGCGCGTCGAGGAGCAGGAACTCGGCGGCCTCGCGGAGCGCCTCCTCGTCGGCCTTCGCCGCCGGCCCGATGAGACCGATGCGCATCAGAGTCGGTCCGCCCCGGAGCGCCGCCGGGCGTCGAAATGAAGGTCGTCCAGGGTGAACTCGAGGAGCTCCCGGGCCTCGTCGGCGCGCGAGAGCCCGGCCGCCCGATCCTCCGGCGTGCCGGCGGGCAGCCCCTGGAGCACGAGCCGCGCGTCCAGGGCGTCGGCGATGCGCCCGCCGTGGAGGAGCCCGAGCCGGTCCCCGAGCCGGCGCACGTCCCCGGCGAGGCGCTCCGGGTCGAACTCCGGTGGCGCCACGACCTCGATGGCGATGGGGCCGAGGGCCGAGCGGTGCCGGCGCGGCACGGCGCGCATCATGCGCTTGCCCGCGTCCTCGAGGCGCCCCTCGTCGAAGCGCGCGGGCGCGAAGCCCGGGTCGACGCTGCGCACGATGCCCGCGAGGGCGAGGCCGAGGACGCCGGGATCGGTGCGCAGCACGGCCTCGAGGCGGAGCGCGAGCAGCCCGAGGGCGCGGGCGACCAGGAAGCGCTGGGCGCCCTCGCTCATGCCGCCGGTCTCCTGTCCGACGAGGAGCGTGGGCGGTGAGGCCAGCACGGGGAAGAAGGCCGGCACGGGGCCGAGGAGGACCTGGGGCTCGGCGGACTGGAAGGCCGGCGCGAGGGCCCGGGCCCGGCCGCGGATGACGTGGTCGCGGGGAGCCTTCCGCGCGCCGACGCCCTTCGCGTCGAAGGGGACGACCTTGTCGAGGGCGTCGCCGACCAGGCGGAAGAGCTCGAGCGTCGGCGCCGTGATGCTCGGGGGGCAGAGGGCGCGCACGACCTCCGGGTCCATGGTCGCCGCTGCCGCCCCCGGAACGCCCCCATCGCTCGCCAGGCGCTCCTCGAGGGTCGGCCCGGCCGCGCCGAAGGCGGCCGCGGCGGAGGCGGCCACCCGGGCGGCGTCCGGACGCCCGCGGCGTTCGAGCACGTCGACGAGCGCCGCCCAATGCTCCGGGTCCCGGGGCGCCTCTTCGATGGCGCGGCGAAGATCCGAGGTCGCGCGCCCGAGGTGCATGGAGAGGGCGGCCGTCGCGCTCTGGCGCTCGTAGAGCTCGGCGAGCGCCCCGATCACCTCGGCCTCCGTCGGATCCGTACGGCGCTCCTCGTCGAGCACGCGCTCGGCGGCGCGGTGGTCCCCGCGCTGCTCGTGGGCTTCGGCGAGGCGCAGGACGAGCGCGCGGCGGTCCTCGTCGTCCGTGGCGAGCGCGACGAGGCGGCCCAGGGCGCCGGCCGCAGCGTCCCATTGCGCCTCGCGCTCGTAGAGCAGCGCGAGCCGTTCGAGGGCTTCGCGGTCCCGCGGGAGGAGCTTGAGGACGCGCTTGAAAGCCGCGTCCGCGCGCTTCGGATCCGGGAGGTGCTTGTCGTAGATGTCGCCGAGCGTGAAGAACACCCAGCGAAGCTCGCCGCGCTCGCGCGTCAGGCGCGCGAACTTGATCAGCGCGTCGGCGGCGTCGGCGTAGGCGCCCACGCGCAGCGAGAGGTCCGCCAGCTCCTTTAGCGCGTCGCGGCGATCCGGCGCGATGGCGAGCGCGCCCTGGAGGCTCTCCCGGGCGCCGTCGAGGTCGCCGAGGCGCTTGCGGAGGGAGGCGTAGGCCTCGTGGAGCGCGACGAGCGTGTCGCCATCCGCCCCGGCGGCGAGGCGCTGCTGAAGGAGCTTCGCGAGCCCGTCGTCGTCGCCGCGCTCCTCGAGGAGCACGCGCATGCGCGGGAAGACCTCGCCGTGGGTCACGTCCCGTTCGGCGCACTCGCGGTAGGCGGCGAGGGCGTGCTCCGGGTTCTCGTCGAGCTCCCAGGCCTGGGCCGCGACGTACCAATGGGCGAGCTGCTGCTCCGGGGTGCGGGCCGCGCGCGCCGCCCGCTCGGCGGCTTCGGCGAGTCCGGCCTTCGCGCCGGCCTCCCCGAGCAACGACGCCTGCGCCGAGGCGACGAAGGGGTGG
>JBCDGX010000411.1:0-5763 GCA_038750805.1 Myxococcota bacterium | reverse complement strand
GCCATGCTGAAGGGCGAGAAGGACGCGACGAAGATGTACTTCGGCGGAGAGCTGAAGGTGAGCGGAGACGTCATGGCCTCCCAGCGCCTCGACTTCCTCTCGAAGGTCGACTTCTCGAAGGTGCAGGCCGGCGAAGCTCCGGCTCCTGCCCCGGCAGCCGCTCCCGTGGCGGCGCGCGAGCCCGTGGCGCCGGGCTTCTTCGAAGCGCTGAAGGTCCCCGCCGGCGGCGACAAGACGCTCATGGTGCGCGTCTCCGACCCGGAGAGCGCCTGGACCGTAGACCTCGGCGCGGGCGCCGTCGCGCCCGGGGCGAGCGAGGACGCCGACACCGTCCTCACGCTGACCGACGAGACCCTCGCGCGCCTCGTGAGCGGCGAGGCGAACGAGGCCGAGCTCTACATGCGCGGCGAGCTCCGCGTGGACGGCGACCTCTCGGTCGCCCGGGACCTGACCTGGATGAAGGGAGCGTGACGATGCAGCGAGTCAACGTGATCGGCGTGGGGATGGTCCCCTTCCAGAAGCCGGGCAAGAGCGAGGAGTACTGGCAGATGGCCGCCAAGGCGATCCGCGCGGCCCTCGCCGACGCGAGCGTCGACTTCGGCGAGCTCGAGCAGGCCTTCGCGGGGTACGTCTACGGCGATTCGACCTGCGGTCAGCGCGCCGTCTACGAGGTCGGCACCTCGGGCATCCCCGTCTTCAACGTGAACAATAACTGCTCGACGGGGTCGTCGGCGCTGATGCTCGCGCGCCAGGCCGTGGCCGGCGGCATGGCCGAGTGCGTCCTCGCCGTGGGCTTCGAGCAGATGGAGCGCGGTGCCCTCGGCGCGAAGTACAACGACCGCGAGAACCCGCTCGCAGCGCACGTCGGCGTGATGCAGGACGTGCAGGGCATGAACGCCGCGCCCCCGGCGGCGCAGATGTTCGGCGGCGCCGGCCGGGAGTACCGCTGGAAGCACGGCACGAAGCGCGAGACCTTCGCGAAGATCGCGGAGAAGGCGCGCCGGCACGCGGCGAAGAACCCCTACGCGCTCTTTCGCGAGGAGCTGAGCGTCGAGGAGATCCTCGCGAGCCCGGAGGTCTTCGACCCGCTCACGCGCTTTCAGTGCTGCCCGCCCACCTGCGGCGCCGCCGCGGCGATCCTCTGCAGCGACGCCTTCGCGAAGAAGCACGGCATCGCGAACGCGGTCACCATCGCCGCGCAGGCCATGACGACGGATACGGCCGTGTCCTTCGAGCCGCGCTCCATGGTCGAGATGGTCGGCTACAGCATGACCAAGAGCGCGGCCAAGCGGGTCTACGAGCAGGCCGGGATCGGCCCCGACGAGGTCGACGTGGTCGAGCTCCACGACTGCTTCACGGCGAACGAGCTCCTCACCTACGAGGGCCTCGGGCTCTGCCCCGAGGGCGAGGCCGAGAAGTTCATCTGGGACGAGGACAACACCTACGGCGGCCGCTTCGTGACGAACCCCTCGGGCGGGCTCCTCTCGAAGGGACACCCGCTCGGCGCGACGGGCCTCGCGCAGTGCACGGAGCTCGTCTGGCAGCTCCGTGGGCAGGCCGAGCAGCGACAGGTCGAGGGCGCGCGCGTCGCGCTCCAGCACAACCTCGGCCTCGGGGGCGCCTGCGTCGTCACCATGTACCGGAGGGACTGATGTCGTTCCCGCACGCGGCGTGGCTGAGCGACGACCACGCGCTCTTCGCCAAGACGGCCCGGCGCTTCGTCGAGGCCGAGATCACCGCGCACCTCGAAGCGCATCGGAAGGCCGGCATCGTGCCGCGCGAGGTGTGGGCCAAGGCCGCGGACGCCGGCATCCTCGGGGCGACCATCCCCGAGGCCTACGGCGGGGCCGGCTGCCCGGACTCCTTCGACCTCATCACGATGTACGAGCAGGGGCGCGGCGGCGATAGCGGCTGGGGCTTCGCCATCCAGACCATCGTCTCGCACTATATCCAGGCCTACGCGACGGAGGCGCAGAAGGAGCGCTGGCTCCCGAAGCTCGCTTCCGGCGAGCACGTCGCCGCCATCGCGATGAGCGAGCCGGGCACCGGCTCGGACCTCCAGAACGTGCAGACCTTCGCCGCGCGCGACGGCGACTTCTACCGGCTGACGGGGGCCAAGACCTTCATCACGAACGGGCAGACCGCCGACCTGATCTGCGTGGTCGCGAAGACCGACCGCAGCCAGGGCGCGCAGGGCACGTCGCTCCTCATGGTCGAGACCGAGGGCCTCGAGGGCTTCAAGCGCGGCCGGAACCTCGAGAAGCTCGGCATGAAGAGCGCGGACACGTCCGAGCTCTTCTTCGAGGACTGCAAGGTGCCGACGCATTTCGTACTCGGTGGCAAGGAGGGCCAGGGCTTCTTCCAGCTCATGCTGCAGCTCCCCTTCGAGCGCCTCGCCATCGGCGTGCTCTCGCTTGGCGCCATCGATTGCGCCATCGAGCACACGCTCGCCTATACGCGCGAGCGCAAGGCCTTCGGGAAGCCCATCTCCCGCTTCCAGAACTCGCGCTTCAAGCTCGCCGAGGTGAAGACCAAGGCCGAGGTGCTGCGGAGCTTCCTCGCCGACTGCATCGGTCGTCAGGACCTGGGCAAGCTCGACGCGGCCACGGCGTCCATGGCGAAGTGGTGGGGCTCGGAGATCCAGGGTGAGATCATCGACGAGTGCCTCCAGCTCTTCGGGGGCTACGGCTTCATGATGGAGTACCCCATCGCGCACCTCTACGCCGACGCCCGGGCGCAGCGCATCTACGGGGGCACGAACGAAATCATGAAGGAGCTGGTCGCCCGGTCCTTGAAGCTATGAGCACCTACCTCTTCGAAACGGATGCGCACGCGGAGCTCCGCCAGCAGATCCGCCGCTTCGCCGCGAGCGAGATCGCGCCGCATGCGCATGCGTGGGAGGAGGCCGAGTCCTTTCCGCGGGAGCTCTACGCGCGGGCCGGGGAGATCGGCCTCCTCGGCCTCGGCTATCCCGAGGCCGTGGGCGGCGACGGGGGCAACCTCTCGTACGTCATCGTCGCGGCCGAGGAGATGGTCGTCGCGGGGACGAGCGTGGGCACCTGCGTGGGCCTCGGCAGCCACGGCATCGCGCTCCCACCGATCGTTCGGTTCGGGAACGACGCGCAGAAGGAGCGCTTCGTGCGGCCGGTGCTCGCGGGGGAGAAGATCGCCGCGCTCGGCATCACGGAACCGGGCGGGGGCTCGGACGTCGCGGGGCTCCGCACGAAGGCCGTGCGGGACGGCGACCATTACGTCGTCGACGGAGCCAAGACCTTCATCACCTCGGGCACGCGCTGCGATTTCGTGGTCACGGCGGTGCGCACCGGCGGCGAGGGGCATGGCGGCATCTCGCTCCTGATCATCGAGCGGGACACGCCGGGCTTCCATGTGTCGAAGAAGCTCGCCAAGACCGGCTGGTGGGCGAGCGATACGGCGGAGCTCACCTTCGAGGGCTGCCGGGTGCCCGTGGCGAACCTCATCGGCGTCGAGAACGCGGGCTTCGTCGCGATCATGGCGAACTTCGTCACCGAGCGGCTGATGCTCGCCGCCCAATGCGTGGCCATCGCGGAGCTCGCCTACCGGGAGACGCGCCGCTACGTGCGCGAGCGGGAGGCCTTCGGGCGGCCCCTCGCGGGCTTCCAGGTGACGCGCCACAAGCTTGCCGAGATGGCGACGCGCCTCGCCGCGGCGCGCGCGCTCACGAGCGAAGGCGTGCAGCGCTACCTCGACGGTGACGAGCGCCCGTCCTTGGCCGCCATGGCGAAGAACACGGCCACGGACATGTGCAGCTTCGTCTGCGACGAAGCCGTGCAGCTCCACGGCGGCTACGGCTACATGCGGGAGATGGTCGTCGAGCGCCTCTACCGGGACGCGCGCCTCTACCCCATCGGCGGCGGGACCCGCGAGATTATGAACGAGATCATCGCGAAGACGGAGCGCTTCTGACGCGCACCGCAACGCCCCTCCCTCACTTGCCGTATTTCAGAGCGCGCCGCCTCTGAATCTCCGCCCACATGGCCTTGGCGCCAACGCCTGAATCTCGCGTAGCGCCCAGATGTGGAGCCGGGAAGAGAAGCAGCTATCCCGTGCCTGTCGATAGCGGCAGGGGTGCGGTCGGCGCCGACGGTCCATCCTGACTCATCGACCAACGAAGAGCGTGTCCTTTGCGACGAAGGCCAAGAGGTTTCCGAAGGGATCACGAGCATAGAACAGGGTCTCGCCCCACGGCATCGACTCGATTCGAGAAGTGATCGTACCGCCATACATGCCGACCCGTTCGCGCATGGTCTCGAGATCACTCGACGAGAAGTAGAGGTATTGATTCCGGTGCGGCTTCCATCCTATGACGCGTCCATCTCCGTCAGCGCCTGCGTCATAGCAGGCAAGAACTGTATCCGAGAGCTCGAAGTAGTGACGCCCCGGTGAGACGCGCATGCCATCGTCGTCGAACAAGCGGCTGTAGAACTCCTTGGCCTGTTCAATATCCGCTACGGGCACGATGACTCGATACAGTCGATGCGCTGGACGGCGTCCGTAGGCGGCGCTGAACACCTCGGCAACGGCTGCCCCAGGCGGCTGCACCGTCATGCGCTGAGTGAGTGCTCCCAGCTCTCCGTAGTTGGCGCTTAACCGATGGACGACTCCACCGGGGTCGGTCCTCGACACGGTCAGCACGAATCCATCGAGCGTCCCTTCGAAGCGCTGCGTAGCACCTCGATCTGGAACCCAGACCAGCTCGACCTTCCCGTTTCCAAGAAAGCGGAAGAGGCTCTGGCAGCGGAGAGTCTCCTGCCCCTGGATGCTCTGTACATAGCTGGACTCAAAACCCGCGCCGTTCAAAATCTCGCGGCTCCGAAACATGCCCATCGCCTGTACCGTCTGACTCTCGTCGACCAGAATCGTCTCCTCGCCTCGCCAGTGACCGGTGGCACGACTCGCCAACTCATTCATGTTCAATCTCCATCTTCCAAGGGAATGACACAGTCCATGTCCCACTCGGTCATGTTCGATAGGCGCGGGTCCTCGTAGTAGATCTCTCGCGAGCCGCTGCGTCCGACCTGCCACCCGCAATGAGGAACGAACACTCGCTGTAGATGGTCCCAGCTGGCGACGACGGCGGCGGTGTCCCCGCGACACGCGAGGACAGCCGCCCGGGAGGACGGGAGCGCGCGGACCAGGACCTGCGCATCACCGAGCACCCCCGCATCGACCGGATGCGCCAGCTCGAAGGTGTAGGACGCAGGTGGGGTGTCGAGGTCGCTGTCGAAGGCCAGACCCATCATGAAGCGATCCGCGCGATGTTGATTGCGCGCTGCCAACCACGTCTCCAGGGCGTCGAAGGCCCGACGAAGACGGTCGCGGTCGGTCGCCTGCGGAACCGCCAGCGCCGCGACACGGAGTGCTGGCCGCTCGACCACGCGGACCGTGGCCTCCATTGGAGCTGGCTGTGCGGGGTATCCCACGCACAGAGCCTCGTCGGCCGCGCCCGGGCTCGCTTGACGATTCCGATCATGGCGCCGATTCAGCGGCTCGCTCCGATCCCAGCGGCTCGGCGGGAGACCATAAGCTCGCCGAAAGCTCCGGGAGAAATCCGAGCTCTCCGTGAACCCCGCATCGAGGGCGATCCGCGTGCAGCTCCGCCCGGGGTGGGCGCGCATCATGGTGCATGCGTATTCGAGCCGGACCCGGCGACCGAAGGCACCGAAGGTCTCGCCCTGAACCGCCTTGAAGAGCTGGTGCACGCGGACGGCCGAAAGACCCGTG
>JBCDGX010000410.1:0-5764 GCA_038750805.1 Myxococcota bacterium | reverse complement strand
GACAGACTCGGAGACCGAGACGCTCCTCAAGTCAAAAGACTGGCCTTATGGGAAGGACCTCATTAAAGATGAGGAGGACAGAGCAATGCTCAATGCAATGGTCGGCGCGGAGCTCTTCGGTCAGCTCGTTCCAGGCGCGCCGGAAGGCCTCTTCGAGCTCCGCCTTCACGGTCCAGCGCCGGAGCACCGTGAAGCCGCCCGCGGGCGCGAGGGGCGCGATGGCTGCGGCGGGGACGGGCTCGGGGGCAGGCGCTGGCTCGGGCGGAGGGGGCTTCGGGGAGGCCGCCGGCGCGGCCTCGCTCGCCAGGGCCTCCGTGGCCGGGGGCTCCGGGAGCCGCTCGGCGAAGGACGCGTCGTCGCCCGCGCCGACGAGGAGCCGGCGGAGCGCCATCCCGGTCGCGGACTCGGGCTCCGGCACGTGCTCGCCGCGCTCGCGGGCGGCCTTGCGCGCGTAATAGGCCTTCTCGTCCCGGGCCGAGATGATGGCCGCCGCGATGGCCCCGCTCAGGACCAGGAGGAAGGGCGCCAGCATGATGAGGGTGTCGCTGTTCATGATGTGCTCGGCGTCTCCGTTCCGGGAGCGCCGGCCCTCGGGGTCGAGGCCGCCCTCCCATTCTGGGGAGGGTATCGCAGATCGCGGCGCCTGACGCGGGCCGCTTCGGCCCGGCCGAGGTCATCGGTCGCTTTCGTCACCTTCGGTGGCCGCTTCGGCCGCCTCGCGCGCACGCCGCTCCTTGAGCCGGCGCTCGGCGCGCCCGTTCTCCCAGAGCGCGAAGAAGAGAAACGCGAGCACCCCGCCGAACTCGAGGACCAGCTCCAGAAGTCCCCAGTTCACGCCCTCAGCGCACCTTCAGGGCGATCGCGGCCGCGGCGGCGCCGGCCTTGCGCGCGGGCTCGACGAGCAGGCTCGCCAGCACCGAGGGCGGCGTCTGCGGGTCCGTCTGGAGCACGGTGGCCACGCGGCCGACGGCGGACACGGAGAACGCCGTGCTCGTGCCCGCGAGCACGAGGTCGCCGGGGTCGAGCACCGTCGAGGTCGTCGCCGGTGTGCCCTGGAGGATCCCGAGGGCCGGGTCCTGGTCCCGCGGCGTCATGCGCTCGGGCTGGCCGCGGCGTCCGAGGTAAGCCCGCAGCGCACCGGCCACGGCCACGTGGAGGGAGCCCCCCTGCAGCAGGAGGACGAGGAGCGCACAATCGGGCACGCGGCGCTCGACGAGCACGTCGACGGCGGCGTGGAGCCCCTCGCGGGCGCCCCGGAGCGCGCCGTCGAGGCGGGCGGCGGGCTCGGCGTCCTCCAGGGCCGTGAGGCGCTCTTCGGCGCCGCCGAGTGCTGCGTTCAGGGCGTATTGCCAGAGCCGCGGCGCCCCGAGCCCGGCGCCGACGAGCCATGCTCGACCCCGGTCGAGGCGCACCACCCGGGCCCGCTCGAGCGAACCCCGGCGGACGTCGGCGCGGACCGCGGTCGAGTGGCCGTCGCAGCGCATGCCTCGTTCCTACCGCGGCCCGGCGGGCGGCGTCATGCTTTTCGGCGGCTTCAGCCTTCGCGGGGCGCGGGCCGGAGCACCGCCGGAGCGACGCGGCGCTCCTGCGTGTCGAGGAGCGCGAAGGCCAGGACGCCGAGCGCGCCGACGACCGCCATCGCCGCGTACATGGTCCCGTGCCCGAAGCCGTCGGCCAGGCTCCCGAGCACCGGGGCGCTGATCAGCGGCCCCGCGTCGAAGAGAGCCGTGAAGAGCGTGACAGCGGCCCCACGCTCCTCCGCCGGGGCCCGGGTCACGATCAAGGCGCTGAGGATCGGGAAGGTGTACCCGTGGCCGATGCCGCAGAGCACGCCCGCGAGGGCGAGGCTCGTCGTCGACGAGGCGGCCGCGAGCACGAGCATGCCGATGAGGAAGACCGCCATGGAGGGGAAGAGCGCGCGCCGCGGCCCGACCCGATCGGGGACCCAACCGAGCACGAGGCGCATGCCCACGGCCGTCAGGGCGTAGGGCAAAAAGAAGCTCCCGAGGCTCCCGAGGCCGAGCGCGCCGACGTAGGTCTTGAGGAACGTGAAGTAGGCCGTGAGCCCGGACGCGAAGATCACGCCGACGAGCCAGAGGGGCACGAGCTCGCGCCGCCGGAGCGTGCGGAGCATGCTCGGTCGTCCGGCGCCGGCGCTGCCGGGCTTCGTCTCCGGGATGCCCAGGGCGAAGAGCGCGCCGACGGCCGCGAGCCCGGCGCTCGTCGCGAAGAGCGCGTCGTAATCGGCCACGGCGAGGATGCGGTCCCCGAGCCAGGGCGCGAGGCCGACGGGGAGGATGCCGCTGACGCCGAAGAGCGAGAGCCCCTCCGTGCGCCGTTCCGCGGGCACGAGGTCCGCGGCCACCGTGAAGTAGGCCGAGAAGAGGAGCGCGATGCCGAGGCCGTGGAGGCCCCGGACCACGTAGATCCAGGGACCGAGGTCCTGCACCGTCAGGTAGAGCGCCGCGGCGATCACGTGGATCACGCCGCCGACGCGGATGACGGCGCGGCGCCCCTGCCGGTCCATGGCCGGCGCCAGCACGGGCCGCGAGGCGAGGGCGATGGCGTGCGCGACGGCGGCCAGCACGCCGATGGTCGCCTCCGTCGCCCCGAGGCCCTGCAGGTAGCCTGGCAGGTACGTGAAGACGTGGAAGGACAGGTTCGACGCGAAGCACGCCGCGAAGGTGAACGCGAGCGGGGCTGTGAAGAGGCGCTGTCGTGGGGAGGAAGCCATGGAAGAGGGACCGGCCGGGACGCCCTAGCAGCGGCGCCCACCCTCGTCGCGACGTTCCGTGCGGCGAGGCGACCGGAGGGGCGATCCAGGGGTCGCGGGATCCCGAACGACCGCTACGCGCCGAAGCCGAATCCCCGTCCCGCAAGGGCGGCGGGGCGGGGGCTCAGCCGCCGCGGGCGACGCGCTGGAGCTCGCGGATCTGCGTCGTGTAGCGCTCGCACTCCTCGCGGTGCTCGAGCACGTAGCTCATCACGAGGCATTGCTGCACGGGCTCCGGGAGCCGCTGGCATCGGCGCATGAAGGTCTCCAGGCTCGGGAGCTCCGGCGTCGCCGCTTCGCCGTCGGGGTTCAGCTGCCGCGCGATGGCCACCATGCGCTGGATACCCGTCCAGGCCTGGCCGCAGGGCGAGTCGTCCGCGACCTCCGTGGCTGCCGCGTCGATGGCCTCGGTCGCCGTCCGCACCGAGTCGGCGAAGGCCTGGCCGGCCTTGGTGGCCAGCTGGTTCACCTCGCTCTCCTCCTCGTCGGGCTCGGGCTCGGGCTCGGGGAGGACCGGCGCCGGCGGCGGCGGGGGCGGCGCGACGGCCACCGGCTCCTCGTCCTTCTCGTCTCCGCCGCAGGCCAGGGCGGCGAGGGAGGTGAGGGCGAGGGCGAGGGCGATCGGGAGGCGTCGGGTCATGGTTCGCTCCAGCGGGGCCGGCGAGACGCCGACCCGAGCGACCTACCATGGCCCGACGCGGGCGGCCCCTACTTCTCGGCCTGGAGGTGCGCCTCGAGGAGCCAGAGGTGCTTGTCGAGGCCGCGGCTGACCTCCGTGAAGAGGTCCTCGGTGCCGGCGTCGCCGATGGCCCCGGCCTCGCCGATGGCCGCCCGGACGTGCTTGCCGGCCGTCGCCACGGCCGTGGCGAGCGCGTCGACGTGCGCCGTGCCCTCGGCGGCGTTGGCGGGGTACTCGCCGAGCGTCGAGCTCGCGGCCGCCATGCGCGCCGTCCCCCGGGCCACGCCTCCGAGGACGGTGACGCGCTCGGCCACGAGGTCCACGCAGTCCTCGACGGAGTCCGCGATGGAGTCGAAGAGCTCGTGGAGGGCGACGAAGGCGGGGCCCTTCACGTTCCAATGCGCCTGCTTCGCCTGCGTCTGGAGGTCCGCGAGGTCCGCGAGGCGAGCGTTCAGGAGGGCCACGAGCTTCTCGCGGTCGCCGGCCGGGATGTCGATGCGCGTCGAGTACATGCCCTCCTACATGGCGCCCGGCGGGCGCATCACAACCGGGGGGCCGAGGGCCCGCCGCCGCGCTATGTGGCCCGGCGTGCGAAAGGTCGCTCTCCTCGCTTCCCTCGCCCTCGCCGCTTGCGGAGGGGCCGAGGCCGACGCCCGCAGCGCCGCCGAGGCCGCGCCGCTCGCGTCCGGCGCCCGGCCGCCGGAGGGATGGCCGGCCTTCCCCCTGCGCGTCGAGGCTGCAGACCCGCTGCTGAGCGTGCTGCTGGAGCTGGCCCGGGCGCCCGAGCCGCTGCCCCTGCCGCCCACGACCCGCACCGACGGGAGCCGCGACGCCGGGGCCCTCGATGCCTGGGTGGGGAACGTCTACGGGCCCTGGGCCGAGCTTCGCGCGGCCCGGCTCGCCCGGGCCGGGGAGGCCCGGCGTGGCCTGATGGCGCGGAGCGACGGGGAGCGGTCGCTCGGCGCCGCGCTCCACGGTCATCTCCTCGCTGTGACCGCGGACGCCCTCGTGCGCGCCGCCGGGGTGCTCGAGGGGGAGGCGCGCGCGGCGCTGAGGGCCCCCGTCGCCCCCTACGCCGACGCGGCCCGCGGCGCCTTCGAGGTCTGCTACGAGCTCGCGACCGCCTCGGGGCCGGCCTACGACGGCTGGCGGCGCACCTGCAGCGCGCGCATCGAAGCGCTTCCGGAGTGAGCGCCGAGGCGCCGCGGCGTTCGCGGCACCCGCGGGACAGCGGCGAGTACGACAGACCGGACTTCCGGGCTGGTGTACTAGGCTTCGGGTGGGTCGCCCGGGCGACCGGGGCGGCCCCGCGCCGCCGAGCGAGGAAAGCCGAGCATGCCGAGCCTGAAGTGGGTCGTCGCCGAAGGGCGCCCGCGGGTCTTCCCCATCTACAAGAAGGTCACGTCGATCGGTCGAGGCGCGGCCAACGACGTCGCCATCGACGAGCCGAGCCTCGCGGAGTTCCACGCCCAGATCGTCTTCGACGGAAGGGACTTCACGCTCGCGGAGGTGGAGCGGGCCGGCGGCCTGCACGTGAACGGCAAGAAGAAGCGGCGCGCGAAGATCTTCCACAACGACCGCCTCGAGCTCGGCGAGAACGTCGAGCTGGTCTTCAGCGTCTACGACGAGGTCGCGCCGGGCGTGCCGGCGGAGGACGACCACCAGGCCGAGCTCGCCGGCATGGTGAAGCTGAGCGAGTTCAACGCGCGGCTCCTCGAGATCGACTCGGTCGCGGACCAGATCGACGCGCTCCTCGACGCGGTCATCGAGGTCACGGACGCGGCGAAGGGCTTCGTGCTGCTCCTCCGCGAGGGCGAGCCCAGCGTGGCCGCCGCGCGCAACGTGAAACGCGAGTCCATCCCCGCCGGCGTGGAGCAGCTCTCGGACTCCATCGTCGCGCAGGTCATCGAGCGCCGGATGCCCGTCATCGTCAGCGATGCGCTCAACGACACGATGTTCAAGACGGCCGAGAGCGTGATGAACCTACGCCTCTGCAGCGTCATGGCCGCACCGCTCATGGCCCAGGGGCAGCTCCTCGGCATCATCTACGTCGGCAACGACAACGTCGTCAGCCTTTTCGAAGAGTCCTCTCTCGACGTGCTGACCATCTTCGCCGGGCAGGCGTCGCTCATTCTTCAGAACGCGATCCTCCTCGACGAGCTCAACCTCGACCGCCAGCGCATGGCGGGGCAGCTCGAGGACCAGCGCTTCGGCGACATCATCGGTTCCTGCCCGAGCCTGCTGGAGGTCTTCGGGCGCGTGGAGAAGGTCGCCGCCACGGATGTCAGCGTGCTCATCACCGGCGAGACGGG
>JBCDGX010000409.1:0-5776 GCA_038750805.1 Myxococcota bacterium | reverse complement strand
TCGCGCTCGCGCTCGTCGCCCGGGGTCGCCGGGTCGCCGTGCTGACGGGTCCCGCGGAGGGGCCACGGGGTCCGGTCCCCTATACCGTCGTCGAGGTGCCGCGCTTCGCTCCCCGGGAGCTCACTGCAGCCCGCGGCCGCCTCGGGCCCGTCCGGCGTTGGCTGCTGCAGTGGGTGCCCCACGCCTTCGGCTTCAAGAGCGTAAACGCCGCGCTCGTCGCCTGGGTGGTCGCGCGCCCCGAGCCGCTCTGGACCATGTTTCACGAGGTGGCCCTCCCGCTCGGTCCGGGGCATCCGCCGGCGCATCGGGCCGCGGCGATCGCGCATCGGGCGATGGCGTTCGCGCTCGGCCGACGCTCCGGGCGCGTGCTCGTGTCCACGCCGGCATGGACCCGCATCACCGGCGTCCCCGCGGCGCGGGCCGAGTGGTTTCCCGTCCCGGCGAACGTCGCCCTCGCGGAGGACACCCCGCGCGCCCGCGAAGGGCGCGTCGTGGCGCATTTCGGAACCTACGGCGCCGAGATCGGGGCGCGCCTCCGGGAGGCCGTCGCCGTCCTCGTTCCCGCGCTCCCGGGCGACGTTTCCCTCGTGCTCACGGGCCGAGGCTCGCGCCGCTTCGCCGACGCCCTGCCGGAGCCGCTGCGCGGCCGGGTGCGCGCCACGGGCGGGTTGCCGGGCGCGGAGGTCGCGGCGGTTCTGGCGCGGGCCACGCTCGCGCTTCAACCCTATCCGGATGGGATCACGACCCGGCGGGGGAGCGCCATGGCCGCGCTACGCGTGGGCACGCCGCTGGTCACGGAGACCGGCGCCTTGAGCGAGGGCTTCTGGCCGCGGGTCCCCGGCGTCTTTCTCGCGGAGGGCGAGGGCGGCCTCGCGCGCACGGCGCTCGCGCGCCTCGAGGCGGCGGCCGCGCCAGGGCTCCGAGGGGAGCTCCGGGCCTTCTATGCGCGCTGGCTCTCCATCGAGAACACCGTCCGGCGTCTCGAGGGGCCGGCCGATCCCCGGTGGAGCATCGAGCCATGAACGGGACGGCCTTTCGCCTGGCCCTCGTGGCGGACTCCCTCGACGAGGGCTGGCCGAGCATGGATCTCTGCGCGGACGAGCTCTACGCGGCGCTCGTGCGCAACCATCCGAACGTTCGAACGGAGCTCCTGCGCTTCTCCCTTCCGGGCACCGATCGCGGTCCGAGCGGCCCCCGGCCCCGCCTCCTCGGCCGCATCGCCGGGCGCTACGGAACGTACCCGCTCCGCCTCGCCCGCCGCCGCTTCGACGCCTTCCACCTCGTGGACCACAGCTACGCGCACCTGGCCCTCGGCCTCCCGGGCGCACGGACCGGCGTCTACCTCCACGACCTCGACGCCTTCGCGCCCCTCGACGACCCGGCGGGACGCTTCCGGGGCGCGCGGCCGCCGGAGCTCGGCGCCCTGCGCCGACGGGCCTTCGCCTGGGCCGCGCGGGCCGGCGTCGAGCGCGCGGCGATCGTGTTCCACAACTCGGCCTTCGTCGGCGCGCAGGCCGAGGCGGCCGGGCTCGCGAAGGGCCGGCTCGTCCATGCACCGCTCGGCGCCGCGTCCGAGTACGGGCTCGAGGGCCCCCCGCCGGGACCGCGTGGAGGGCCGTCCCTACGTGCTCCACGTCGGGAGCGACCTTCCCCGAAAGCGCATCGACGTCCTCCTCCGCGCCTTCGCCGTGCTTCGGCGCAAGCGGCCCGAGCTCTGCCTCGCCCAGCGGGGCGCCCGACCGCGCGAGGCCCAGGCTGCGCTGGTGCGCGAGCTGGGTCTCGAGGACGCGATCGTCGACCTGCCCCGGCTCCGGCGCGACGAGCTCGCGGCGCATTACCGCGGGGCGCGCGCCGTGCTCCTCTCGAGCGACGCGGAGGGGTTCGGTCTGCCGGTGATCGAGGCCCTGGCCTGCGGCGCGCCCGTCGCATGCACGGATATCCCGGCCTTCCGGGAGGTGGGCGGTCCCGTGGTCCACCGGGCGCCGGCCGGCGAGCCCGAGGCCCTCGCCCGGGCCGCCCTCGACGCCCTGGCCACGGTCGACGACGTCGAGGTGCGCGCGGCGCGCAGCGCCTGGGCCGCCCGAACGAGCTGGGAGGCCCACGCCGCACGGATCGCCCGGGCCTACGGGGAGCTCCTCGGGAGGCGACCGTGAGCCGCCCCATCGTCGCCCACGTCTATCCGGGCAACATGTTCGGCGGCGTCGAGTCAGCGCTCCTCGGCCTCGCGACCGGGGCCGAGGGTGCGTTCGAGCATCGCTTCGTGCTCTTCTGGGACGGCCCCCTCGCCGAGCGCCTCGAGGCCCTCGGCCGCGAGGTGAGCCGCCTCCGGCCCGCCCGCTACTCCCGGCCGGCCAGCGTGCTCCGGGCCCAGCTCGCGCTCGGTCGGGAGCTTCGGCGGCGCCGCCCGGACGTGCTCCTCTGCCACTCCTCCTGGTCCCACGCGCTGGCGGCGCCGGTCGCGCGCCTCACGCGCCTGCCCCTGGTGTTCTTCCAGCACGGGCCCATCGAGCGGCCGGGCTGGCTCGACCGGCTGGCGCGGCGAGGCGGCGCGGACCTCGTGCTCGTGAACAGCCAGCACGTCGCGCGGACGGCCCCGCTCTTCCCGACGGCGAAGCGCGTCGTGCAGCCGCTCCCCATCGTGCTTCCGGAGGTGGCCCCGGACGCCGGGCCCGAGGCGCGGCGGGCGCTCGAGGTGCCAGACGACGCGCTCCTCCTGCTCATCGCCGCGCGCCTCGAGGCCTGGAAGGGCCACGCGCTCCTCCTCGACACGCTCGCCGCGCTTCCCGAGGGGCTTCGCTGGCGCTGCTGGATCGCCGGGGCCGGGCAAACGGATCGCGAAAAGGGGCACGAGGCGGCGATGCGGGCGCGGGTCACGGAGCTCGGCCTCGGCGATCGCGTGCGCTGGCTCGGCTACCGGAACGACGTGCCCGCGTTGATGGAGGCCGCGGACCTCTACGTGCAGCCGAACCTCGGTCCGGAGCCCTACGGACTGGCCTTCGTGGAGGCGCTGGTGCATGGATGCCCCGTGGTGACGACGGCCATGGGAGGCGCCCTCGAGATCGTGGACGCCGAGACGGGCATGCTCCGGCCTCCGGATCCGGAGGCGCTCGCGGAGGCGGTGGTGTCCCTCGCGGACCCCGAGCGGCGCGCGTCCATGGCGGCGGCCGCCCGCCGGCGCGGACGGGCCCTGGCCGACCCCCGCCGGCGCGTCGACGAGCTCGACGCCCACCTCGCGGCGCTGCTCCGGGGGGGCGCGTGAGCACCGTCGAGCGCGCCGTCGCGAGCGGCGGGCATAGCGGCCCCGGCGTCTACGGGATGGTGGCGCGGGTGCTGGAGGAGCGGGGCATCCGCGGCGGACGGCTCCTCGACGTGGGCTGCGGCCAGGGCGCGCTCGCCGCGCACGTCCTCGCGCACGTCGACGCCTACGAGGGGGCGGACGTCGTGCGCCACCCCGGCTTCCCCGCGGCCTACCCGCTGCACCTCCGGGACATGGACGCCGGGCGCCTTCCCCTCGCCGACGGGAGCTTCGACGTCGTCGCGTGCGTCGAGACCATCGAGCACGTGGAGAACCCCCGCGCGCTGGTCCGCGAGCTCGTGCGTCTCGTGCGACCCGGCGGGCTCGTGCTCGTCACGACCCCGAACCAGCTCAGCCTCCTCAGCCTGCTTTGCCTCTGGCGCTTCGGGCAGTTCGATGCCTTCCGGGACGGTTCCTATCCGGCGCACATCACGGCGCTCGTGCCGCAGGATCTGATGCGCATCGGGCGCGAGGTGGGCCTCGAGGACCTTCGGCTCACGTACAGCGATTCGGGGCGCGTGCCCTTCAGCGGGCGCCGCTACCCCCGCGGGTTCCGGGGCGCGCGCTTCAGCGACAACGTGGCCGTGTCGGGGCTCCGGAGCGCATGAGCCGCGGACGCTCGCCCTCAGCCGAGCACGCGCTCGAAGGCCTCGAGGTGCGCGTCCGCGACCGCCTCCCAACCGAAGCGCTCGCGGGCGCGGGCCAGCCCCGCCTCCCGGAGCGCATCCCTTCGCGCGGACGCCCGAAGCAGCTCGTCCATGGCCGCGGTCCAGCCCGCCTGGTCCTTCTCGCCGACGACGAGCCCGGCGTCCCCGATCGTGTGGGGGATCTCGCCGCTATCGCTGCCGATGACCGGCACGCCGCAGGCCATGGCTTCGGAGAGCATGCGCCCGAACTGCTCCATCCATGTCGGCGTGGTCTGGCTCGGCGCGCAGAGCAGGTCCATGGCCGAGAGGTAGCGCGGCACGTCCTCGTGATGCACCGGCGGCGCGACGCGGACGCGGTCGCCGTGACGCTGGCCCCAGGCCTCCACCTCGGCGCGCATCGGCCCGTCGCCGACGAAGAGCGCGCGCCAGGGCGCGTCGAGCGCGTCCATGGCCCGGAGCAGCATGGGGAGGCCCTTCGACTCGGCCATGCGTCCGAGGTAGCCGATGACCGGCGCCCCCTCCGGCGCCCAGCCGAGCGACGCGCGCACCGCCGCGCCGGCCTCCGGGTCCGGACGAAAGAGCGCGAGGTCGACCCCCATGGCGATCGTCGAGACGGATTGCCCGCGGAACGCCGGCCGGCGCGCGAGGCAATCGGCCACCGTACGCCCGAAGGCCACGAAGCCATCGCAGCGGCGGAGCACCGCGCGCTCGAGCCAGGAGAAGGGCGGCGGGTAGCGCTTGTCGAGGTTCTGCGCCGTCGAGAGCACGAGCTTCGTTTCGGCCGGGGCGCCGAGCACGAGCTCCGCGCCGCTGAGCACGTAAGGCTCCTCCCAGACGTGCACGAGATCCCATCCCCGTCGCAGCAGCCCGAGCGCCTTCGGGTGGTACACGAAGGCATGCGGGCTTCGGGAGCCGAACACGCGGAGCTGGGTCGTCTCCGCGCCGCCGGGCGGCGAGGGCTCGAAGGGGACCGGACGCAGGTCGCCGTGGAAGAACGCGGGCGCCGCGGCCTCGACGGTCCAGCCCGGCGGGCAGCGCCGATGCATCTCGTCCGCCAGGCGCCGATTGAGCGCGACGCAATACGAATGGCCGATGGTCAGGATTCGCGGCATGCGCGGCGGGGCGGCAGGGGGCTGCCGTGAGCGCCCCGAGCCTATCGGGGATTGGCGACGAGGCCACCCTCTACTTCACGCACGTTCCGAAGACTTCGGGCACGTCCATGGTGCGCCTCGCCTTCGGCCATCTGCCGGACGCGGAGGTCGAGCGCTACGGGTCCCTCAAGCGCCTCGCGGGACGGCGCGCGCAACCCCCGAAGCTCGTCACGGGGCACTTCCCCTGGGGCGCGCACCTCGCCCTCGCCCCGCGGCGCCACGCCTACCTCACGATGCTCCGGGACCCCATCGACCGGGTCACGAGCATGTATTACTTCATCAAGAACGTGGATCGGCGGCACTTCGAGCATCCGCGCCGCGCGCTCGTGGAGTCGACGACGCTCGAGGAGTTCGCGGCGCTCCCGCAGATCCGGAACCTCCAGAGCCGCTTCGTCGCCGGCTACCCCGCCATGAAGGCGGGTCGCCTCGTCGCGCCGCGCCGCTTCGACCGCGCTCTCGCGGCCGTCGCCTGGCGCCAGCTCCAGAGCTACGCCTTCGTGGGCTTCCAGCATCGCTTCGAGGCGTCCGCGCGCCGGCTGCTCGGGGAGCTCGGCCGGGAGCTCCCGGCGGGCTTCGCCGACGCGCCGCGCGCCAAGCAGACCCGGGGACGCCCCAAGGTCGCGGACCTCTCGCCGCCCACGCGCCGCGCGCTCGAGGACGCCAACCGGGCCGACCTCGCGCTC
>JBCDGX010000408.1:0-5777 GCA_038750805.1 Myxococcota bacterium | reverse complement strand
CGAAGGGCAGGTCCCGGCTGGCCGCGGTGAAGGCGCGCGGGTCGTAGGTCTCGCCGTTCGCGGTCCGGTTCCCCGCCAGCGAGTCCGCGTAGTAGCTCGCCCGCCCCGTCAGGACGCGAAGCGCCGCGGCGCCCGGGTCCCGAGGCTGGGCACCGGCGCCGCCGCAGGCGAGCAGCCCGAGGAGCAGGACCGACGTGGACGCCAGGACGAGGAGACCGAGGGAGCGCATGGGGGGCAGCGTAGGCGCCCGGGCCCCGCCGTGCCGCTACTCCGCCGTCTCGTCGGTTGCGGCGCGCGCGCTCGGGAGCCCGTGTCCCGGGGCGCGGAGCATCGCGGAGTAGCCCGCGTACACGAAGCCCGTGCTGTGCTCTTCGTTGTGGCAGGACACGCATAGCGACTCCGGCGCCTCGGCCGGGAGCGCGTGCGCCGTGGGCGCTCGAACGTGGAGGCTTCCGGGGCCGTGGCAGGTCTCGCAGCCGACGTTCACCAGAGCGCCCTCGAGGTTCCAGGTCACGGTGCTCCCGCCGGGGCGCTCGTAGCCGGTGACGTGGCACCCCACGCAGTCCAGGTGGAACTCCTTGTCGAGCTCCGTGAGCGTCGCGTAGGCCCGGCCGTGGGGCGTCCCTTGCCACCACGCGTAGGCCTCGCCGTGGCAGCTCTGGCAGCTCGCCGAGCCCACGTAGCCGGCGCGGCCGGCGGTGACCTCGGGTGGCCGCCGTTCCGCGAAGGCCTCGCGGTTGTGGGCGTTGATGCGCCGGTCGAGGGTGCGGAGGCGTTCGCCGACGGCGGCGTCCTTGGGGGCGTCGTCGCCGAGCGCGATCCAGCGGCCCTCGAAGGCCGGGCCCTCGGCGGGGAAGGGCGGCGGCGCGAGCCCCGCCCGCTCGGCCTCGAGGGCCGCGAGGCGTGCGCGCTGCCGGTCGATGGCCGGCCCCGTGCGTCCCTCGGCTTCCCACCCGCGGAGCCGTTCGGTGAGGCTCGCGATCTCTTCGTCGAGGGACGCCGCATCGACCTCGACGCTCCAGGCGCTGAGGTCCGTGGCCTCCCCCTCGGCGCCGGGTCGGTGAAGGTCGGCCACGAGCACGCCCTGTCCCTGGCGGCCGCCGTGCACGATCCAACCGCTTCCTTCGCGGGACGGGGGCATGGCGTCGGCGCGACCGATGCCCCCCTGCACGACGAGCGCGGCATCGCTGGCCGCGAGGACGTCGCGCGCGAGCCGGCGGTCGCCGCTGACCAGCGCCACGACGAGCGTCGCCCCCTGGGCGCGGAGGCTTTCGGCCGCCGCCCGAGCGGCTCCGGGGAGGTCCCCGGCTCCCGGCGTCACCCCCAGGATCCCGATCGTTCGGTCTCCGACGGTGGCGAGGCTCGTCGGCGTGAGCGTGACGTCGGGCGCGCCCTCCTCCGTGTCGTCCGCATCGGCGCCTCCGGGCTCCGGCGCCACGCCGAGCAGGGGGAAGGCGGCGTCCTCCATCAGGACCGCGAGCGCGGCCGGATGCGCGAGGTCTTCGGCCCCGGGCGCCACCGCCGCGAGCCCGAGCCCGCCCAGCACGTCGCGAATGGTCTCGCCGCGCCAGCGCGCCGCGTCCTCCGCGGTCGGGCCTCCGTGGGCCTCGGGGCCGAAGAAGAGGTCACCGGCCGCGACGAAGAGGGTGGGCGCCTCGGCCTGGAGCGCCCGGACGCGCGCAGCGAAGCGGTCGATGCCACCGAGCATGTTCTGCGAGCAGCCGCAGGGTTCGAGGTAGCCCTGCAGGTCCGTCAGCGCGACGACGCGAAGCGCGGGCGCGGGTGTGGGCGTCGCGGCGGGCTCCGCGGGCTCCTCGCGCGACTCGCCGCCGCCGCACCGGGCGGAGCTTCCGGCCAGGGCCACGAGGGCGAGGAGGCGGAACGTGGGGAGGAGACGACGCATCGGCGGGAAGTGAAGCGCGCGGGGCGCTCGCGTCAACGTCGGCGCGGCGCTTCCTCTTCCGAAGGATGGGTCCGTTCCGCCCCCGGACCACGAACGCACCCACCGCCCTTGACCGCTGCAGGCGACCGGCTACATTTCGCCGCCCTGCCCGGGAAACGCCCGGCGCCCACAGTATTTCCGCAGGCCTTTCTCCTGCGGCCGAAGCAGCAGAGAAGAGAGGAAGCGAGAGCATGGTCAAGGTTCGCCTCGCCCGCGCCGGTGCCAAGAAGCGGCCCTTCTACCACATCGTGGTCACCGATAAGGAGAACCCCCGGGACGGGCGGTTCATCGAGCAGATCGGGATCTACGACCCGAGCCGCCCCATCGGGGAGGCCCGCGTCGACCACGATCGCCTCGCCTACTGGGTGGGCGTCGGTGCGCAGGTCAGCGACCGCGTGAAGAAGGTCGCCAACCAGCACAAGAAGCACTTCGGCGTCGAGGCCTGAGCCGTGGACGCGATGCGCGACCTCGTCGCCTTCCTGGCGCGCGCCCTCGTCGACGAGCCCGAGGCCGTCGAGGTCGAGGTCGTCGAGGAGGCCCGGGCCTACGTCCTGCAGCTGACGGTCGCGCCGGACGATCTCGGCAAGGTCATCGGCAAGGAAGGCCGGACGGCGCGCGCCATCCGGACGCTCCTTTCGAGCATGTCGGCGCGGACGCGGAAGCGCGCCGTTCTCGACATCGTCGAGTGAAGCCGTGCCGGAGAGCTCCGGCGATCCGCTCGTGGCGGTGGGCGTGATCTCGCGGCCCCACGGGGTGCGAGGCGCGCTGCGCATCCACCCCTACAACGACGAGAGCGAGCTCTGGAGCCGGAAGCTCGCGGCCGTTTGGCTGCGGGCGCCCGACGCCGAGGACGAGCGCCGCATGGCCGTCACGAGCTGCCGACGGGCGGCGAAGTACGCCATCGTCGAGCTCGAGGGCGTCGCGGGCCGCGAGGGTGCCGACGCGCTGCGCGGTCACGAGGTGTCCGTCCCGCGCTCGGCGCTGCCGGACATCGACGAGGACGAGTTCTATTTCGCGGACATCGCCGGGCTGCCCGTGCTCCGCGCTGGCGAGGCCGTGGGCGAGGTCGTCCGGGTGCTTCAGTACCCGAGCATCGACTGCCTCGAGGTGCGCTCCCCGGACGGCGTGCGGGAGGTCCCCGTGCTCGAGCCTTGGCTCGAGGGGATCGACGAGGCCGGGGTCCACGTGGGTCCCTGGGACGACCTGCCGGTGCGCACGTGAGCGACGCCCTTCGCGTCGAGCTGGTCACGCTCTTCCCGGAGATCGCCAGCGCCCTCGACGTCGGCCTCCTGGGAAAGGCCCGGAGCAAGGGGCTCCTCGACGTGGTCGCGCTCAGCCCGCGCGAGTTCGGCTTGGGCAAGCACCGAAGCGTCGACGACGCGCCCTACGGAGGCGGCGCCGGCATGGTGATGATGCCCGGCCCGGTGGCGGACGCCCTCGACCGCCTCGACGCGGAGCGGGGCGGCCCCTCGCGTAAGATCCTGCTCACGCCCCAGGGCCAGCCTTTTCGCCAGCGCGACGCCGAGCGCCTCGCCGCGGAGCCGGCGCTCACGCTGATCTGCGGGCGCTACGAGGGCTTCGACGAGCGCATCCGCGGGCTCGTGGACGAGGAGATCTCCCTTGGCGACTTCGTGCTCCTCGGCGGCGAGGTGGCGGCGCTGGCCGTCGTCGAGGCCGTGACGCGCCTCCGGCCCGGCGTGCTCGGGAACGCCGCGAGCGCCACGGAGGAGAGCCACAGCACCGGCCTCCTCGAGCATCCCCAGTACACGCGCCCGGCGGAGTTTCGCGGGGAGTCCGTGCCCGAGGTGCTCACGAGCGGCAACCACGGGGCGATCGCGCGCTGGCGCCGGGAGCAGGCGCTCCGGCGAACCCTCGAGCGACGCCCCGAGCTCCTGGCGCAGGCTCCTCTGGACGCGCGCGACCGCGCGTTCCTCCGGTCGCTCGAGGCCGCGGCCCCGGGGGAGGACGCATGAGCCGGCTCTACGCCGCTCTGGTGCACCATCCGGTGCTCGACCGCGAGGGGCAGGAGGTCACGACGGCCGTGACCAACCTCGACGTGCACGACATCGCGCGCCTGGCCCGCACCTACGAGCTCGGGGCCTACTTCATCGTGACGCCCGTCGAGGCGCAGCGGCGGCTCGTCGGCGGCATCCTCACGCACTGGCTCGAGGGGAAGGGCAAGGCCCGCGTCCCGGCGCGCAGCCTGGCCATGGAGACCGTGCGCCTCGTCGCCGATGTGGAGGAGGCGCGCGCGGCCATCACCGAGGCGGAGGGGCGCCCGCCGGTGCTCTGGGCGACGGCGGCCCGGGCCGTCGAAGGCTCGGACGTGGGCCTCGGCTGGGACGCCTGGAAGGCGCGGGACCCGGAGGTGCCGGCGCTCCTGGTCTTCGGCACCGGGCACGGTCTCGCCGCCCGTTTGGTCGCCGAATGCGAGGGTCTCCTGCCGCCGATCCGCGCCGGCGGATACAACCATCTGAGCGTCCGCGCGGCGGTGGCGATCGCGCTCGATCGCCTCGTCGGGGAGCGCTGAGACGAAAGTGCACGCTCGTCGCCCGCCTCCGGCGACCCGGGTTTGACCGGTGTGGGGGCGGGTGCTAACCCACCGCTCCCTTTTCGCGGCGCCATCCATCGCCCGCGCCCCGGAACACCGCCATGTCCAGCACCGTCCCGCAGATCGCGGCTCTCGAGAAGAGCCAGCTCCGCACCGTCCCGCCCTTCCGGGTCGGCGACACCGTCAACGTCCACTTCCGCATCCGCGAGGGCGAGAAGGAGCGCGTCCAGGTCTTCAAGGGCGTGGTGATCCGGCACAACCGGGGCGGCCTTCGCGCGACCTTCACGGTCCGAAAGGTCTCCTACGGCGTCGGCGTCGAGCGCATCTTCCCGGTGCACTCGCCCCGCATCGAGAAGATCGAGATCACGGCCCGCGGGCACGTGCGCCGCGCGCGCCTCTACTACCTGCGCGACCTCGAGGGCAAGAAGGCCCGCCTCCGCGAGTCGCGGCGGAAGGGCGTCGACGAGGTGCTTCGCGACCACGGCATCGAGAAGCCGAAGTCGACGAAGTCGAGCAAGAAGCAGAAGCGCAAGGAAAAGCGCGCGAAGAAGATGGCCGAGAAGGCCGCCGCGACCGAGGGCTGAGCCCCGCGCCCCCGGCGCCTTGGGCGGCGCCACGCTCGGGCGACCCGGAAGGGCGCCGCGCTCGGGCGACCCGGAACGGCGCCGCGCTCAGGCGACCCGGAAGGGCGCCTCTGCGAAGGCGTCCGTGTCGGGCACGTGCACCCACACGCGTCGCTCGACCACGCGCGGGCCCTCGCCTGCGTCGCGCACGCTGACGACGAGGAAAGCGCAGGGCCAGGTGAGCATCTGGCCCTGGCTGAAGGTCGCGGCGTCCTCGTCGCTGAAGTAGGCGCCGGCCTCGCAATGCGAGTGGTAGAGCACCTTCAGGGGCCGCCCGGCGGCGCTGCCCTCGTCGAAGGCGCGCGAGGCGCGGAGGCCGTTGATCAGGAAGTACTCCCGCGAGCTGCGCGGGAAGGTCTCCGGGTCGAGGGCGTGGTACCGGTCCGCCTCGTTCGTCTCCTCGCGCGCCTCGTCGCAGCGCGGGGCCGTCTCCGCCGGTCCGAACACGAAGCCGCAGGCTTCGCTCGGATAGGACGCGAGGGCGTGCGCGTCGATGGCGGCCACCACCTCCGGCGCGAAGACGACCTCGCCGCCCACCCAGGGCAGGCCCGGGTACTGGGGGTGCTCGCCCCGGGGCGTCATCGCCGCGCCTCCGCGTCCTTCGCCCAGCCGGCCGGGAGGCCCCGAGGCGGGGCGCCCACGCCGAGCACGACCTTCAGGG
>JBCDGX010000407.1:0-5794 GCA_038750805.1 Myxococcota bacterium | reverse complement strand
GCGCGAGGCGAAGCGCGCGAAGCCCGCCGCGAGGCCCGGGAGGACCGGAACGCGGAGCGGCGTAAGCAGCGCTGGGAGCGCCTCCGGGAGCGGACCGGGGCCGAGCGACCGAGCGACGTCCGGCCGCCGGTGCGCGAGGAGCTTCGGCGCCACGCGCGGCGGGTGGCGCGCATCCAGCGCATCAAGGCCGTCGCCATCGAGAACGAGCGGACGGAGGTCGCGGAGCGGGCCGGCGTGCTCCTCGAGCGGGAGAACGCGCGGCACGAGCGGCGCATGGCTCGGCTTCTGGACGAGGACGGCGACGCAGCGGAGGACGGCGACGAAGCCGCGGAGGCCGACGAAGCCGCGGAGGCCGACGAAGCCGCGGAGGCCGACGGTGACGGTGAGGACGCGGAGCAGGCGGACGACGCCGACGCCGCCGACGAGAGCGACGGAGAGGGAGAGTGATGGCGCGCCACATGTCGAAGCTCGCGGGCGGTCTCGCCCTCGCGTTCCTCCTGGCCTGCGGCGCCAAGGAGGCGCCGCCACCCGACCCGGAGCCCGAAGCCGAGGCGGAAGCCGAAGCCGAGCCCACGGCCCAGGCCGAGCCGGAGGAGCCCGAGGCCCCGACGGCCGAGGCCGTTCCCGTCGTCGAGGACTTCGTGGAGGCCGCCGAGGCGGAGATCACGGCTGAGAACCTCGAGGACGAGCTGGCGCGCCTCGAGGCGGAGATCGGCGCCGAGTGAGGACGGGCGGGGGCGGCCGCGAGCCGTCCCCGTGCCTCCTCAGGACGGGAGCTTCGGCGGCGTGAGGTCCGGGAGCTCCGAGACCCCGATGAGCGGGTTCGGGTGCCGGCTCGGCCGCCGCGGGCTCTCGAAGGGGAGCGCCAGCGTGAAGGTGGAACCGCGGCCGAGCTGACTCTCGGCGTCGAGCGAACCGCCGAGCAGGTACGCGATGCGCCGCGCCACGTGCAGCCCGAGCCCGTGGGAGGACTCGCTGCCCGTGGGCTTCGGAGGGAGGCGCACGAAGCGGTCGAAGACGCGCGTGACGTCCTCGGGCGAGAGGCCCGGGCCCTGGTCCCGCACGGAGATCTCCACGCCCTCCGCCGTCGGCACGAGGCGGAGCGTCACCGTGGTGCCCGGCGACGAGTACTTGAGCGCATTCGAGAGGAGGTTCTCGACGATCTCCCGGATGCCGTCGCGGTCCGAGCGGACCGAGGGCATGCCCAGCACGCGGAGCTCGACGAGGATGTCCTTCCGAGCGCCCACGGCCTGCGCCTCTCGCCAGAGCTCGGCCGTGAGGTTCCGGAGGTCGACGAGCTCGCAATCGGGCGACGTGGGGCCCTCGCTCTGGAGCTCGAGGAGCGCGTGCTCACGGCGGCCGTGGATCTTCGTGATGGCGGCCCGGAGGTCGGCGAGGAGGTCGTCCGGCGCCGCCGTGCCGAGGGTCTCGGAGAGCTGATCGAGCGTGTGCGTGGCGGCCGTGAGCGGCGACGCGACGTCGTGGGCGAAGCGCTCGGCGACGTGCCGGAGGTGGTCCGCCCGTTGCTTCGCGTTGGCGCCGGGCATTCCGTCCGACGACGGCGCGAGGCTCGCGACGACACCGCGCACGCGGGCATGGAAGGACTCGAGCCACGTGCGGCGGTCGAGGCGGGGAGCTGCGGCGTCCTCGGGCGTGAGGCGCGCGCGGGCCGCTCGGACGTCGTCGAGGACGGCCAGGCTCCCGGCGGCTTCGGCGAGCTCCTCCGCCACCTCGAGGCTGCGGCGCGCGGCGTCCAGTTCTCCTTCGGCGATCGCGAGCTCGCCGCGAAGCACGGCCGTGGCCGCGAGGAAGTAGCGTCCCGGGGTGCAGCGCGAGAGGCGATCGAGCGCGTCGTGCGCGCCGTCGAGGTCCCCGTGCGCCAGGCGCGCCCGCGCGATCTCCAGCATCCACTCGTAGCCGGCCATGGGGGACGGCACGTCCTCGATGGGACCGAGGAGCTCGAGGGCGCCTTCCGGGTCCCCGACGAGGGTCCGGAGCTTCGCCTCGTTGAGGAGACCGTCCTTCGGCAGCTCCCCGGGACAGACGCGGCGGGCTTCGTCGAGGGCCGCGCGAGCCTCCCGGGTGCGCCCCGCGCCGAGGTGGCAGAGCCCGAGGAGGTTGTAGGCACGCCAGGCGAGCGTCTGGCTCGAGCGCGGCGCGGCCTCGAGGGCCTCCTCGAGGAGAGCGCGGGCGGACTCCGTGTCCCCGACGCGGACGAGCACGAGGGCGCGGTTCAGCTGGCCGCGCCGGATCGTCACCGGCGCCGGCGGCCCCTTGAGCGCGTCCGAGGCCTCGAAGAAGGCCAGGGCCTGCAGCAGGTCGCCGAGCGAGAGGTGGAGAATGCCGATGGCGTTCAGGACCCGGATGCGGTCGTAGCCGACGAAGAGCGGGTCGTTGGCCCGGAGCAGGGCCGTGAGCTCACCGAGCTCCAGCCGGCGGCGGGCGGCGGCGTCCTCCGAGCCGTCGAAGGCCGAGCGGGTCACCCCGAGCACGACGCGCATGGCCAGGGCGTTGCGCACGTCGCCGGCGGCCTCGAAGGCGCGCTGGGCCTCCTCGTAGAGCGGCGCGGCCGCGCTCGCCGAGTGGGTGCGGAGGGTGATCTCCGCCTGCATGCGCAGGGCCCACGCACGAGCCTCGGCGTCCTCGGCGGCCCGCGTCACGTCGTGCGCGAGGTCCGCCGAGCGCTCCGGCCGGCCGGCATCGAGGTACGCCACGCAAGCTGCCCAAGAAAGCACGTAGTTCCGCGGGGGCGAGGCCAGGCGAGCGGCTCCCAGGAGGCGCTCGCAGTAGGCCTCGTGGTGCTCGCCGTGGCGTCGCGGGAACGGCGTCGCGAGGGGCGGTCCGGGAGCGATGGGCGTAGCCGCCGTCACCGCCCGAGATTACCCGGGAGCTCCCCCACCCACACGAGTGGACGGGTTTCACTTCGTCCGCGAGACCGCGCTTTCGTTAGCTATTTCAGTAGCTTGCCTCGTACCAGGTGGGGGTCGGGAGGCCTGCTCCGGCGGCGCTCGTGGACTCGAAGTCCAGGGACGCACCTTCCAACACGGAAGGCGAGACCAGCACGAAGACCGGATTGACGACACTCTCTCGCCCGAGCAGGACGGCGGCGGGAGCGGTCAAACCCTGAAAGAGCGCGCCCGAGCTCGTCGCTCCAACGCCAAGAACCTCGACGTCGTTGCTCATGTAAACGGACGGAATCTGCGGGGTTCCCGCGCTCGAGTAGGTCATCGCCACGGTGACCTCGTAGAGCGCCGGGGTCACGTCCCCGCCGTGGCTGATCCCCGTGAGCGTGTAGGTCTCGGCGCCCGCCGGCAGGGAGGGCGAGGTGCCCCAGGAGCCGTCCCCACCGGTGACCCCGAGGAAGACGTCGTAGTCGACCATGTCCTGCAATTCCGTGACGATCTCCGGGTCGTTGCCGAAGCGGTCGAAGAGGAGGGTCCAGGTGATGGTCGGGGACCCTCCCGCACCGGTGGAGGTGTGGAACCAGTACTCCCGGCCGGGGTCGAAGGAGTCGGTGACGATCTCGGGGTCGTTCTCGGCGCAGTCCGTCACGATCTCGGGATCGTTCTGGGTCGTGCAGTCCGTGACGATCTCCGGATCATTGGCCGCGATGAGCGGGGCCCCTTCCGTGACGATCTCGGGATCGTTCGAGAGGATGTTGTCGTTTCCCGCAGTGATCAGCGCGTAGCCGGGCACGGTCGGATCCACGGCGTCAGGAGACGTCGCGAGGACTCGGAAAGCCACCGACTCGTCCACCGTGGTGACCACGACCTCGTAGATCTGGTGCGTGTACGCGGGCGCCGAGAAACTCGACTGAGCGTGGGCCGTGTTGGGTCCGGGGAGCGCTGCGCCGAGCAGGATCGAGACAAGGAGGGAAAAGTATGGAAATGTGCGCTGTACCGACATCGGGCGTGTTCTCCAGAGTCCGTGAGACTCGGATCGTCGTGAGGGAGAACGCCTCGACGATCAAGGGAGAACGGTGCTCGCTGGCCCGGTGCGAGGGACCCCGGCGAGAGACGCGAAAACGCCGGCCAGCTCGGCCCCGGAAATCTCTGGACTTTCGCGCTCGCGTTCAGTGCCAAAACAAAAGTTCAATTAGTGAAAATTTGAACTATTACTGAAGACTCAATCGCGACGGTGTTCGCTCCAACGGACGATATTTCAAATCATGAAGCGGGGTTGCTCATTGGGGATGTCGGTATTGATACACTCGTGTGCGCTCATGTAGGTGCGACCCGTGCCGAAGCCCGCGTCGTCTGCTCCGTGAGCGCCAT
This sequence comes from Myxococcota bacterium, assembly GCA_038750805.1. GTDB lineage: Bacteria > Myxococcota_A > Polyangia > Polyangiales > Houyiibacteriaceae > CALCTH01. The sequence goes on along the minus strand of JBCDGX010000407.1, from coordinate 1,520 downwards.
CCGCACGCTGGGGCGGCCTCTTCGGTCTACTCGCGCCGCACGACGAGGTCGGCGTCGAGCGCCTCGAGGAGCATGGCTTCGGCGCCGGCGACGCTCGCCGCCTCGCGGCCGTCGAAGGTCACCTTCGTCCGGAAGCCCTTACCGCCCCAGTTCGGGTAGCTGCCCACGGTGACGCCAGCGAAGCGCTCCGTGATGCGTTGGAGGAGCTCCGCGATGTCCCCTTCATCGCAGCCCGTGTAGACCGCTCGGCCCACGAAGCCCTCGCCCTCGTCGAGCTCGTCCCGCACCGCGTCGAGCTTCATGCGAAAGACCTCCGGGACGCCGGGGAGGACGACCACGTTCTCGACGATCTGGACCGGCCAGCGCATGTCCCGCGTGCGCAGCTGGCGGGCGCCCTCGACGACGTCGGCCATGCGCAGATGGGCCTCGTTCACCTCACGCCCCTGCTTCCGGTGCCAGCCCTCGATCAGACCGACGAGCTCCGGGGAGCGCACGAGCTTCCGGCCGAAGGAGCGGGCCACGCCGTCGAGGGTCACGTCGTCGTGGGTCGGGCCGACGCCGCCGCTCGTGAAGACCCAATCGTGCTCCTTCCGCAGCGCGTCGAGCTCGGCGGCGATGACCTCGACCTCGTCCACGCACACGACCACCCGCCGGAGGGAGATGCCCAGCTCGAAGAGCATGCGGCCGAGGTACGCGACGTTCCGTTCCTCGATCTTCCCGGTCAGGATCTCGTTGCCGATCACGAGGGCTCCGGCGGTGCGCGTCATCGGCGGAAGGTAGCAGCCCCGGGGTTCGCCCCCGCTGCTATGGTGGCGCCCATGACGTCCCGATCGTCGCGCCTCCGCGCGCGGCTCACGCCCATCGTTGCGCTCTTCGCGCTGGGCGCCTGCGACGGCTGCAGCAGCGTGGAGACGCCGGCCCCGGCCACCCCCGCCTCCGAGCCCGCGCCGGAGGCGGCCCAGGCCGAGGTCGTGCGCTTCGAGGGCGCAGACGGCTTTCTCCTCGAGGGCAGCCTCTGGGCGGGGCCGAGCGGCGCCCCGGCCGTCGTGCTCATGCACCAGCTCGGCGCCGAGCGCGCGGAATGGTCCCCGGTGATCATCGCCCTCGTCGACGCGGGCTTCAGCGTCCTCGCCTTCGACCAGCGCGGGCATGGCGCCAGTACTCGGGGAGCCGGGGGCGAAGAGGTCCGCTGGCGGGACTTCGGCCCCGAGGATTGGGCGGCGTACCCGGCAGACGCGCGCGCCGCCGTCGCCTGGCTGCGTTCGCGCCCGAGCCCACCGCGGTCGCTCGTGCTCGGTGGCTCGAGCATCGGCTCGAGCGCTGCGCTCATCGCCGGGGCCGAGCTCGAGGGCGTGCGCGGCGTGTTCGCGCTCTCCCCCGGGCGCGCCTATCGCGGCCTCGATGTCGTTACACCCCTCGCGGGCTTCGGCGAGCGAGCGCTGCTCGCCGTCGCGGCGGAGGGCGAGGCCCCTTCGGTGGACACGCTCGCCGCCATCGAAGGCGCCGTGCCCGGGGCGGAG
>JBCDGX010000406.1:0-5795 GCA_038750805.1 Myxococcota bacterium | reverse complement strand
GCTCGCCGCCATCGAAGGCGCCGTGCCCGGGGCGGAGACCCGCGTGGTGTCCGGGAGCAGCGCCCACGGGCTCCCCATGCTCGCCGACGATCCCGAGCTGCTCTCGCGCCTCGTGGCCTTCGTCCGCGGGGCCACGGAGGAGAGCCGATGAGCGACGTGACCACCCTCGCGCGCTGGATCGACCAGGCCCGGCACGTCGTGGCCCTCACGGGCGCCGGCGTCTCGACCGAGAGCGGCATCCCGGACTTCCGCAGCGCCGCTGGGCTCTGGAGCCAATCGGATCCGATGGACGTCGCGAGCATCGACGGCTTCCGCGCGGATCCGGGCCGCTTCTACCGCTTCTGGGCCGAGAAGTTCGCCGCCTTCGTCGATGCGCCCCCGTCGCGCGCGCATCGCCTCCTCGCCGGCCTCGAGGGGCGCGGCCGCATGCAGGCCATCGTCACGCAGAACATCGACGGGCTTCACCAGCGCGCGGGCTCGCGCAACGTGCTCGAGGTGCACGGCACCTTTCAGCGCGTCCGCTGCCTCTCCTGCGGCAACGAGGAGAGCCTCGGGGAGGTGTTCGGTCGCGTCGTGATGGAGGAGGGGGCGGCGCCGCCTAGCTGTCCCGTCTGCGGCCACACGATGCTCAAGCCGGACGTCGTGCTCTTTGGCGAGATGCTCCCGCCCATCTTCCAGGTGGCCGAGCGCGAGAGCCGGGACGCGGACCTCTTCCTGGTCCTCGGCACGAGCCTCGAGGTCTTCCCCGTTGCGGGCCTCGCGCCCCTCGCGAAGCGCACCGGCGCGCGCGTCGTGATCCTGAACCGGGACCCCACGCCTTACGACCGCGAGGCCGACCTCGTGCTGCAGGGTGAGCTCGGGGCCATCTCGCGCGAGCTGACGAGCCTGCTCGGCCTCGGCGCCTGAGGAGAGACGATGAAGATCGGCATCGTGGGCATGGGCTGGGTGGGGTCGAGCGTCGCGATCTCGACGCTCCACGCCGGCATCGCGACCGAGCTCTTGCTCCATGACGTCCGCGAGGGGCTCGCCGAGGGCGAAGCCATGGACCTCGCGCACGGGGCGTCCTTCTATCCCTCGGCCGACGTGCGCGCGGCCGGGAGCGTCGAGGAGCTCGCGGACACGGACGCGGTGGTGATCGCCGCCGGCCGCGGGAGCGTGCCCGGTGAGTCCCGGCTCTCGCTCCTCCGGGACACGGCGGCCATCGCCCGGAACATCGGTGAAGCGCTACGGGGGGCTCGCGGGCACATCGTCGTCGTCACGAACCCCGTCGACGTGCTCGTGCGCGTCGTCCAGGAGGCGAGCGGCCTGCCTCCGGAACGCGTGATCGGCACCGGGACCATGCTGGACACGGCCCGGCTCCGGCGCCTCGTCGGCGCACGCTTCGGCCTCGACGCGCGCTCGGTTCACGCCAACGTCGTGGGCGAGCACGGCGATTCGTCGGTGATGCTCTTCGAGGACGCGCGTATCGGTGGCGTCGCGCTCCGGCGCTGGCCGGGCTGGGTCCCGGGCGATGCCGATGCGCTTCGCACGCAAGTGCGGCGCGCCGCCTACGAGATCATCGAGCGGAAGGGAGCGACCAACCACGCCATCGGCCTGGTCACGGCGCACCTCCTTCGCTGGATGCTGCGCGGGGAGCGTCGGGTGCTGACCGTATCGCGCGTGCAGGACGGGGCCTGCGGCTTTCGGGACGTGGCGCTGAGCCTGCCTACGGTGGTCGGCCGCGATGGCGCGGGGCGCGTGCTCGAGCCCGAGCTCTCGACCGGTGAGCGCGACGAGCTCGAACGCTCGGCGGCCGTGCTCGCCGAGGCCTGGACGCGCCTCGGCGCTTGAGCGGGCCGCTCAGAAATCGTCGTCGAGGGGCGCGTCGAAATCGTCGATCTCGAGGTCGCCGGCTTCGGCGCCCTCGGGCAGCGGCTGCCCGTTGATGGCCGTGTCGAGCGCGGTGGCCTGCGTCGCGAAGAGGATCCCGAGCAGCCCCATCACTACCAGCCCGGCCTGCACGCGCCTCTTGCGCGGCGCCGGAACGGAGCGCTGCGTGTAGATGAGCCCGAGGAGCGCGGCGATGCCCAGCACGACACCGAGCGTGGCGAAGGTGACCCAGTCCATGGTCTCTCCATCCCGGATCTTGGACCCGAGGGCAAGGACCCCTGGTCAGCGCGGCGCGCGGGCACCGAGCTCGATGCCGACGGCCCGCGCCGTCATGGCGAGCTCGCCCGCGCGGTCCACGCGACGCCCCTCGCCGAGCGCGTCCTCGAGGGGCACGTCCACGACGGAGGTGCCCCGCAGCGCCACGAGGCGCCCGACCCGCCCCTTCGCCGCGAGCTCGGCGGCGCGCACCCCAAGGCGGGTCCCGAGCACGCGATCGCCCGCCGTAGGCGCGCCTCCCCGCTGGAGATGTCCGAGGGCCGTGGTGCGGACCTCGTGCTCGGGGATCAGCGGCGCGAGCTGCGCTTCGAGGCGAAGACCGGCGCCGCCCGGGCGCCGGCGTCCGCGCCGCGCCTTCGAGGCGGCCTTGCCCTTCGGCCGCGCGCCCTCGGCGACCACCACGATCGAGAGCGTGCTTCCCCGGGCCTTCCGGCGGCGGATCTTCGCGGCGACGCGCTCGACGTCGTAGGGGATCTCCGGGATGAGCACGACGTCGGCGCCCCCGGCGATGCCCGCGTGGAGCGCGATGAAGCCGGCGTCGCGGCCCATGACCTCGAGGACCATCACGCGATGGTGTGCCTCGGCCGTCGCGTGAAGCGTGTCGATGGCCCAGGTCGCGGTGGAGATGGCGGCGTCGAAACCGAACGTCACGTCGGTCGCCGCGAGATCGTTGTCGACGGCCTTGGGCACGCCGATGACTGGAACGCCGGTGTCGTAGAAGGCCATGGCGAAGGCCTGGGAACCATCGCCCCCGATCACCACGAGCACGTCGATGGCGTTGTTCGCGAGCGTGGCCCGCGCGGTCGCGCTCTCGTCCGTCGTGCGCATACGGCCGCGCTTGTCCGGTCGCGGGAACGCGAAGGGGTTCGCCCGGCCCGAGCACCCGAGCACGCTCCCGCCCGTGGGCAGCTTGCCCCGGACCGTGGTCGAGCTCAGCGGGAGGAGCTGCCCCTCGACGAGGCCCGTGAAGCCGTCCTCCGAGCCGAAGAGCTCGAGGCCGAGGCGCTCGCCGTGCTTCACGAGCCCGCGCACGACCGCGTTGAGCCCCGGCGCGTCGCCGCCGCTCGTCAGGACACAGACGCGGCGGACCTTGCGGCGGAGGGTGCGGGGGCGAGCCACGGCGCAGACGCTACCAAGGCCCGGTGGGCGGCGTCCTGTCGCAGCTCACGTCCTGCCCTTCAGCTCGTGCGCAGGGCATGGAGCGCGATGCCCGCGGCCACCGAGGCGTTCAGCGACTCGACGGGGCCGGCGAAGGGGATGCGCACGAGGAGCTCGCAGCGCTCGCGGACGAGGCGGCGGAGGCCCGAGCCCTCGGAGCCGATCACGACCACGCGACCGAGCGGGGCAGCGGGTACGTCCTCGAGGAGCACGTCTCCTTCGCCCGCCAGGCCGATGATCTGGAGCCCTCGGTCGCCGAGGTCCTGGAGCGTTCGCTGGAGGTTCGTGACCTCCGCGATGCGCGCGCGCTCGGTCGCGCCGGCGGAGGCCCGGACGACCGTCGGGGTGATGCGCGCGCTGCGGTGGCGCGGGAGGAGAATGCCCGTGGCGCCGAAGGCGACGGCGCTCCTCAGGATCGCGCCGAGGTTGTGCGGATCGGTGACCTCGTCGAGCGCGACGAGGGACGGCGCTTGGTCCTCGAGCAGGACGTCGAGCGGCCGGTAGGGGTAGGGCGGCCCGAGGGCCACCACGCCCTGATGTCGGACTCCATCGGCGAGCGCGTCGAGAGCCTCCGGCGAGCGCTCCTCCAGGGGAACGCCGGCCGCGGCCGCGGCAGCCTCGAGCGTGCTCAGCCGCGCGCGCTGCCCCGCGGCCACGAGCACGCGATGCACCGTGCCTCCCGCGAGGGCCTCCTGGACGAAGCGTGGCCCGACGACGAGGCGTTCGCCCTCGGGCGCCGCGCCCCGACGCTCGCGACCGCGCGGGCCCCGGGGCCGGCGGGGACCGCGCCCACCGCGCGAGGCGCTCACGCGAAGACCTGGAGGATGGCCCGGGCGGCCGCCGCGGGGTCCTCCGCCTGGCGAATCGGACGACCGACGACGAGCACGTCCGCGCCGGAGGCGACGGCCTCGGCGGGCGTGGCCACCCGGCGCTGGTCGCCCACGGCACTTCCCGCGGGACGCACGCCGGGCACGACGAGCGTCGCCTCGGGTCCCAGCGTCTCCCGGAGCAGCGCCACCTCGAGAGGCGAGCACACGAAGCCGCGGATCCCCGCGTCCCAGGCGAGGCGTCCGAGGCGGCGCACGGCCTCCGGCGCGGGCCCGGCCAGGCCGACGGCCTCGAGCGCGGCCTCGTCCATGCTCGTCAGCACGGTCACCGCGAGCGCCTGCGTCCCGCTGCCTTCGAGCGCGTCGGCGACGGCGCGGAGGGCGTCCGGGCCGGAGCCCGCGTGCACGGTCAGGTAGCGCACACCGAGGCGGGCCGCCGAGGCCGCGCCGTGCGCCATGGTCGCGGGGATGTCGTGGAGTTTCAGGTCGAGGAAGCACGCCGCGCCCGCGTCATGCACCGCGCGCACGGCGCCGGGTCCCTCGGCCGTGAAGAGCTGAAGCCCAACCTTGAAGAGGCCCACGTCTGGCGCGAGCCGTTCGACCCAGCCGCGCGCCGTCGCCACGTCCGGGACGTCGAGGGGAAGCGCCAGCCGCTCCCGCGCCGGAAGCGTCACGCCGCTCAGAACTCGAGCCCGGCCAGCGGGTCGTCGTTGTTCGAGCTCCGGCCGCTGCCGCCCGAGCGCATGCCCGAGCGACGGCTGCCGCTCCGCCGGCTGCGCGCCGAGCGACGCTGCGCCTCGGCGGCCTCGCGCTGCTGCTCCGCGGCGAGGCGCTCCTGCTCGGCCTGCTGCCGGGCCTGCTCCGCTTCGCGGCGGCGCTCGGCTTCGGACTCTGCCGTGGCTCGGGCCTCGGCCGCGGCTTGGGCCTGCTCCTCGGCCTGCTGCCGGGCGACCTCGGCCTCCTGGGCTCGCTCCTCGAGCATGGGCGCGATGACGCCGTAGTAGGCGCCGACGCCACCGCCGACGAGGAGCACCACGAGCCCGGCGATCACGCCGGGGTGCAGGCCCTTCTTCTCCTTGGCCTTGATCTCGGCGAGCTTCCGCTCCTGCTCGAGGAGGCGCTTCTGCTCTTCGGCCTTGGCCTGGGACTCCTGCTCGAGGCGGACGCGGAGCATCTCGGCCTCGCGCTCCCGGGCCAACCGCTCGGCCTCGTCCCGTTCGGCGCGCTCGGCGGCGAGCCGCGCCTCCTCTTCGGCGCGCCGTGCGGCCTCTTCTTCGGCCTTCAGCCGCGCGGCCTCGGCGTCCCGCCGGGCCTGCTCTTCCGCGGCCTGTCGCTGGCGCTCCTCTTCCTCTTGCTGAATGCGATCCTCTTCGAGGTTCATCAGCTCCTTGAGGTTGAAGAGGACCGAGGATTCCTTTTGTTCGGACATCGCGATGGCTACTCCGGGAGCGGAACAATAGCAGTCGCGGTGGGCCCCCGCAAGGTGCGTGCTGGATGGCAGGTGATTGAAATTGTTGGCGAAGTCCCGGGTCGCGGCAAGCGCGTCACGGTCGTATCATGAGCGGGTGGGTGCCTCGCCTACCGTCTTCGGCATGCTCTCGGCCTGCCGCGTCCTGGCGCTAACCGCGTGCGTGGGCGCATGCGGCGGCCTCGCCTTGGACCTCG
>JBCDGX010000405.1:0-5799 GCA_038750805.1 Myxococcota bacterium | reverse complement strand
GGCGGCCGCGGCGGCAGCCGGAGGTCCTCCGGGGCCTCCCGCCAGCGGGCATCCCGCTTCGCGCGCAGCGCCTCCACGACCCGGCGGAGCGTCGGATCGTCCCGGCGGCGATGGTCGAGGCGGACGCCCTTGCCCGAGTTGCAGCGGGCGCAGGCGACGGCGAGGTTCCGGAGGTCGTCCGTGCCGCCGTGGTGGCGCGGCAGGATGTGCTCGACGGTGGCCGTGGAGGCGGCGGGGCTCTCGAGCGGCACGGCCAGGTGACGCCCGCAGTGGATGCAGCGGCCGACGAGTGCGTCGCCCTCGACGCGGAACTCGCGGTCCGTGGCCGCGGCCCAGAGGAGGAGGCGCTGCGACCGGTTCACGACCCGGCGGCCCGAGGCGCGCGTCTCATTCGGCGACGCGGCGCGCGAAGTAGACGACCGGGACCCCGACGGGCACACGGTCGTTCGGGAGGAGCGCGTAGGTGCCGTCCAGGGACTCGGGCACGCGCACGGGGGCGCCGTCCGCGTGGCCGAGGATGGCCCCAGCCCGGAGCTGCTCGAAGGCGACGACGGGCCGCGCGAAGCGAAAGCTGCTCGTGGGCTTGGGGAGGGTCCCGGCGATGGTCAGGAGCGAGGCTTCCTCGGGGCGCGGGGGCTCGCTCTGGCCGGCGAGGGCGCCGAGGCTCCCCACCTCTCGGAGGAAGCACGCCGTGACCCGCCGGGCCAGGACCCGCGCGCCCTGGTCGTCGTGCTGGCCGCACTCGACGGCGATGGCGGGCCCGCCGCGGCTGGCGACGACGCCGAGCGCCGAGCCCTCGCCCACGTCGGAGCGGCGCTCCCAGCCGCAGGTGACGCGGCCGAGACCGAGGCGTCGCGCGAGCGTGAGGCTCGCGTCACCGCCGAGGGCGACGGCGAAGGGCGCCGTGGGGGCGGAGGCCGAGTGGAGGTCGATGGCCGCGTCGAGGGTCTCGAGGAGCGGCCGCAGCTCCGCGGCACGCCGGGCCTCGACGCTGCGGGGGTCCTGGGGCGCCGCGAAGGCCCGGTTCAGGTCCTCGCCGCCCCGCGTGTAGCGGCGCCCCTCGCCGCTCGCGGCGGGGTTTCCGTGGATGAGGACCAGCTCGCCACGGAGCGGAAGCGTGCCCGCGGCGAACGCGGCCTTCAGCGCGTCGAGGGTCCGGAGCCCGACGGGCTCGTCGCCGTGCACCGCACCCAGCACCGCGACGCGAGGTCCGGCGACCCGCCCCCGCAACACCTCGCATCCCTGGGGAAGCGCACGGTCGTCGACGCCGGGGGAGGCGAAGGGGCCGTCGCCCGTCGCGGGCTCGAGTCCGACCGAGGAGGGGCTGTCGCGGAACTTCAGCAACGCCGCGACGGACTACCACGACGGCGCCCCCCTTGCGCCGCGCCCCGTGCGCTCCGCCAAACATGCTGCCGGCGTCAGGGGCTCCGTGAAGATCGCGATGGGGCGCCCGGGACGATCACGATGCCGCGACGGACCACGTCCACGAGGCACCGTCCCCCCCTCCCGCGTGATCCACGCCCGGTGCGCCGGACTCGTCCCATCGACCGGCACCCCATGGCCAACACGAAGCCCTCATGCGCCTCGGGTCCGCCAAGCCTGCCGGGAAGGCCGCTTCGAAGGCCATGGGGAGCGCCCAGACGCCTGCGAGCCCCTCGAAGGCGCGAGGGAAGCCGACGCACGCTCTTCGCGCCGGTGGATCACGCCTTTGGGGGCGCCGCCGCGCCATTCGTGATGGCCCATCGATTTCTACGTCCTGCCCGCCCAGGCCATCGTCACGAGCGCGCGGAGCTCGCCGTCAGGTCCGCGAGCGCTTCGACCCAGCGATTCGAAGCGCGCGAGGTCGTGAGCCAGACGAGCTCGTAGCGGAGCTCGAAGCGCGGGAGCAGCGGGCGAGCCGTCACGCCTGGATAGGCGAAGCCTTCGGGGAGAGGTGCACACGCCATCCAGGCCCCGCTGCTCACCAAGGCGAGCATGTCCTCGATGGAGTCGGCGTCCATGGCGGCGTCGAGCTCGAAGCCCGCGTCTCGGCATGCCTCGCTGAAGCGCTCGAACGCGAGGGGGCTGCTGGCTTTTGCGGGGACGACCATGGGACGGCCGGCGAGGGCACGGAGCGGAACGCCCGCTGCCTCGCTCAGCGGGTCCGTGGCGGGCAGAAGGACGTGCAGGTCGGCCGTTGCCACGGGGCGGCGCTGGCAGGTCGACGGGGCGGCGCCGGACCAGCACACGACGGCGTCGAGAGCCCCATCGCTGAGCGTCGCGGAGAGCCCTGACTCGTCGAGGCGACGCAGGCTCAGCGCGACTCCCGGATGCCGCTCGCGAAAGCGAGCGAGCAGGGTCCCGAACGCTGGCTGGGCGGCGCCCTTCGCGACCCCCAGCCGAAGTCGGCCGAACTCGCCCCCGCCATCCGAGCGCGCCGCGCGGACGGCATCCTCCGCGCTCTCAAGGCTGACGCGGGCGTGCTCGAGGAAGGTCTCTCCGGCGCGGGTGATGCGAACCCGCCGCGAGGTCCGCTCGACGAGGGGAACCCCCACCTCGTCTTCTAGTCCTTGGAGGGTACGGCTCAACCCTGACTGCACGACCCCGAGGCGCTTGGCCGCACGACCGAAGTGAAGTTCCTCCGAGAGGACCTGGAGCGCGCGTAGGTGGCGAAAGTCCATGATCAATGATGCCTTGAAAGCATCAATATTGACCACTCATATCATTGGACTATATCCCATTCGTCCCCACGAATAGGAGTGCGAGGCATGCATTCATGCTCCCGCAGCAACGAAAGTGGAGAACGAACGATGCGCCAGATCCAGATTGCCGAGTTCGGGGCGGCTGAGGCCCTTCAGAGGAAGGAGACGCCCGTGCCGGAGGTTGGGCCCGGCCAGATTCGGGTGCAGGTCGCCTATGCCGGGGTGAACTACGCCGACATCATGCAGCGGCGCGGGCATTTCCCCGGCGTGGGCACACCACCCTTCACGCCCGGCATGGAAGTCGTCGGCACCGTGCACGCGATCGGCGCGGGGGCAGGGGGCTTTCGCGCGGGGGCTCGCGTCGTCGCCAAGCTCGAGGTCGGCGGCTACGCGGACTACGCGGTGGCGGATGCGGCGGAGGTCCGGGCGATTCCGGACGAGGTGAGCGACGAAGAAGCGCTCGCCCTCGCCGGGACCCAGGGACTGACGGCCTATGCGTTGGCTTCGGTCTCGGGCGAGCCCGACGGTCGGTCGATCTTCGTCTCCGCGGCCGCCGGCGGGGTCGGTTCCCTCCTCGGGCCGCTTCTCCTCGCCCGGGGCTGGTCCGTCATCGGAGGCGTGAGTAGCGAGCCCAAGGCCGAGATGGTCGCCGCGCGCGGTGCGGTGGCCCTCCGCTACGACCAAGCCGGATGGGAAGAGCGCCTGCAGAAGGCGGCGGGGCCGCGGGGCCTGGCGCTGGCCTTCGACGCCTCGGGCGGCGACATCTATCGCGGTGCCTTCGCGGCCCTGGGGGACCACGCCGAGCTGGTCTTCTATGGCGCGGCCAGCGGAGAACTCGTCGGCCTTCCGCCCGAGCTCGTCTTTCAGTGCGTCGCTCGCTGCCAAGCCGTTCGGGGCTTCGGACTGACCGGGTTTCTGGACCACGACGCGAGCGCGCTTCGGCGCGCGACGACGGCGCTCTTCGAAGCGCGCCGCACGGGCACGCTCTCGGACCTCGACCTGAGGGTTTACCCGCTCGAGGAAGCGGCCGCGGCCCATCGCGCGGTCGAAGAGCGTCGCACCACCGGGAAGGTACTGCTGAAGGTCTGACGCCGGCCCCGCGTACCCGGCGCTCCCCCTCACGCGGCCGCGGCCTTCACGCGTCGCTGCCGAATCCATGGATCACGAAGTTCCCCGACTTCTCGTCCATGGCCGTCTCCAGCAGACGCTGCTTCTTCATGTCGTCGAGCAGCTGATTGAAGCTCCGGTAGCCGTAATAGCTCTCGTCGAACTGCGGCCGGCGACGCTTCAGCGTCTGCTTCACCATCGAGCCCCAGAGCGCCCCGTCCCGGTCCTTGAAGAGGCTCTCGACGACGGCGAGCACCAGCTCGAAGGCCTCGTCGCGGTCGCCCGACGTGTCGGCGGCGCTGGTGCTCGTGCTCGGCTCGGGCTTCGGCTTGGGCTTGCTATTGCGGGGCTTGCTCTTCGCCTTCGCCGCGCGCTTCTTCCGCACGAGGTCGTCGTAGAAGATGAACTCGTCGCAGTTCTCGATGAGCAGATCGCTCGACGAGTTCTTCACGCCGAGGCCGATCACCGTCTTGTCGTTCTCGCGCAGCTTCGACACCAGCGGCGAGAAGTCGCTGTCGCCGCTGACGATGACGAAGGCGTCGACGTGCTGCTTCGTGTAGCAGAGGTCGAGCGCGTCCACGACGAGGCGAATGTCCGCGGAGTTCTTCCCGCTGATGCGCACGTGGGGGATCTCGATCAGCTCGAAGCTCGCCTCGTGGAGCGGCTTCTTGGCCGACTTGTAGCGGTCCCAGTCGGCTTAGGCCTTCTTCACCACCACCTTGCCCTTGTCGAGGATGCGCTCGAGCACGAGCCCGATGTCGAAGGCGTCGTAGCGCGCGTCGCGCACGCCGATGGCCACGTTCTCGAAATCGCAAAAGACCGCCATGTTCAGCGTGTCGTCGGATGCCATGGTCTGTTCTCTCTGGCGGTCGTGGACCGCCGGAAGGGCCGGCTCTGCCGGCCTCGGAAAGGGCCGCGCGGCGTCAGACGCCCGCGCTGGCCGGAAGCGTGACGACGACCTTGCCCCGCGCGCGGCGGGTCTGCACGTGGGCGTGCGCCGCCGCCAGCTCGGCGAAGGGCAGCTCCTTGTCGACCACGGCGCGCAGGAGCCCGGAGCGCGCGTAGTGCGCGAGCTGCTCGAGGTCCGCGCGCCGCGAGCGCACGACGACCAGGCGGCTCCGCGCCCCGCCGAGGTAGCTCCGGGCCTGCCAGCCGAGGGCTGCGGGGGAGGGGACCGTCGTCACGTAGGTCCCGCCCTTGGCGAGGACGGGCGCGAGCTCGCCCGGGCTCCGGTTGCCGTAGACGTCGAAGATCACGTCGAAGCGCTCGTCGAGCGCCCGGAGCTCCCGCGCCGCGTAGTCCACGTGCGCGTCGGCGCCGAGCCCCTTCACGAGGTCGCGATTCCGCGCGCTCGAGACGCCCGTCACGCGCGCGCCGAGGATCTTCCCGAGCTGTACGGCGTACACGCCCACGCCGCCCGAGGCGCCGTTGATCAGCAACGACTGACCGGGCGCGAGGCGTGCGTCGTCGCGGAGCGCCTGGAGCGCCGTCAGCGCGGCCAGGGGAATCGCCGCCGCGTCCACGTCCGAGAGCCCCTCGGGGGTCGGCGCGTACCAGTCGTGCTTCGCCACGAGATGCGTCGCGCAAGCGCCGAAGGTGCGGAGCCCGCCGAGCATGCCGAAGACGCGCGTACCCGGCGCGTCCGGCCCGTCCGAGCTCACGATCTCCCCGGCGAAGTCCTGCCCCACGCGGAGCGGGAAGCGGCGGCCGCCGTCGGGGCCCGTCAGCCAGCGGAACTTCCCCTTCCGGACGATCACGTCCTTCGGGTTCACGGCCGCGGCGCGTACGCGGATCAGCGCCTCCCCCGGGCCGGGCTCCGGCGTCGGAAGGTCGTCGAAGGCGAGGACCTCCGGCGGCCCGTAGCGGTGCACGCGCGCCGCGAGCATCAGGCCCGGGCGCCTCGCTTCGCCGCGCCGCGGAGCCGGGCCCGGTTCGAGAGGAGCTCGATGTAGTCCATCTTCGTGAGGATGGCCGTCACCCGGCGCTCCTCGTCGACGACGATGGCGACCTC
>JBCDGX010000404.1:0-5800 GCA_038750805.1 Myxococcota bacterium | reverse complement strand
GGGCAGTCGTTGTCGCTTTCGCACGCCACCTCCGCGGTCTGCGTCGTGCCCTCGAACCACAGCGTCGTGTACATGCCCGGCACGACGTCACGCTTCACGCGGAAGCCGGGGACGAAGAAGGAGTGGAGCACGTCCGAAGAGCTCATGATGAGCTTCACCGGGGTGTCGACGGGGACCTTCATCTTGTTCAGGTCGTCGATGACGCCGCCGGCGTGCTCGAACTCCCAGTTCCACTGCATGCCGCGCACGCGAACCTCGACCGAGTCCTCCGGCGCGACGCTCATCTTCACGTAGCCGTTGAAGCCCTCGATGAAGAGCCAGAGGAGCAGGAGCACGGGCGTGAAGGTCCAGAAGACCTCGATGAAGGTGTTGTGCCCCGTCGGGACGGCCTTCCGGCCCGGCTCACGCTTGTACTTCACGAGGAAGTAGCCCATCGCGACGAAGATCGCGACGGCGAAGGCGACGCTGATCCAGTAGATCGCGTAGTACATGGCGTCGACCTCGGGAGCGATGGTCGACAGCTGGGGCGGGAGCTGAATGGTGCCCTGGGGTTCAGTCATGCTTCGGCCTTGGCAGGCTCGGCGACGGCCGAGCGGAAGCGATCGGAAGTACGGTTCACGAGAGCCGCGTCTTGAGCGCGGCTTCGGCGCCGATCACGGCGCAACATTAGGGTCAGGAAGGTCCCGAGGACGAGAATCGTGAGCGCACCGCCCGCCTTCATGACGTTCATGGCCACCAGCGTGTAGGTGTTGGCCTCGGCGTCGTAGGCGTAGCAGTACATGAGGAAGCGTTCGGTGGCGTTCACCACGGCGCGCCCCTCCGCGGCCTCGAGCAGCGCGAAGCGCGCGTCGCCCGCGTTGAACTGGATGCCGTAGAGGTAGCGGGCGAAGCGCCCCTCCGGCGTCATGAACATGATCGCCGCGGGGTGCATGTATTGGTCCTGGTTGGCGTTGTAGAAGTACCGGTAGCCGGCGGCGTCCGTCGCCGCCTCGATGGCGTCGGCGTCGCCCACCAGGAAGGGCCAGCCCCGCTCCGCCTCCGCGCGACCGTACTTGGCGAGGATCTCCCGGCGCTTGTTCGCGGCGGCCTCGACGGTCTCCTCGGGGTCGATGGAGATGGTGACGATCGTGAACTCGTCGCCCGCGGTCCACTCGAGGTCCTTCGCCACGTTCACCGTCGCGTCGAGCACGAAGGAGCAGAGCGTCGGACACGTGTGGTACGCGAAGTTCAGGAGCACCGGGCGCTCCCCGTCGAAGTAGTCGCGGAGCCGAACGGACTTGCCGGTGTGGTCGGTGAACGCGATGTCGAGGGGCAGCTGCGCCTCGAGCTTCTCCTCGACGTCGATGAGGTCGAGGCCCGGGGCCTCGCGCACGATCTGAGCGGAGTCGGCCTGGGTCAGCCCGGGCTGCGCGCACACGGAGCTGGCGCCGGCCATCCAGGCCAGCGCCGCCACCAGCGCGACTCGATCCGTTCGTTGCGTCATCGACGTTCGGGAGAATAGGGGCAGCATCCCCGCTTGGGGACCCTGCCCGTCCGGTTCATTCGGCGGCTTCGCCCTCCGCGGCGGCCGCGGCCGCCAGTCGCGCGGCCTCGATGGCGGCCTCCTCGCGGGCGACGCGCTCGCGGAGCGCGGCCTCGGCGGCGGCGAGGCGTGCCTCGCCCTCCGCGGTGGGGAAGCCGTTCCAGCCCTGGAGCGCACCGAGCGCCGCCACCGCGTCGTCGATGGGCGCGCCCACGCCGTCGTTGGCGACCGCGCGGACGGGACCGTTGGCGCGGCCGCGCCCGGCCACCTCGTCCTTCGCGGCCTCGATGGTGATGGGCGCCTCCGCGAGCTGACGGCGGTGCTCCGCCTTCAGCTCCGTGACCTGTTCCGTTCCGGCCGAGTAAACCTTGTCCTGGAGCTCCGCCTCGGTGACCGCCTGATAGTAGCTGTCGAAGAGCGGCACGAGCATCACCAGCGTCAGGGCGCTGAGCACACCGACGATGAAGATGACGTTCGACTTCGGGGGGGTGTCTTCGAAGCCGAGATCGACGTCCGGCTCGGAGGGATTCGTCTGCGTGGCCACGTTCCGCTCCTAATGCGTCTGGTGGTGGTGCAGCGAGCGATCGAGGATCGGGTCGCCGATGGGAATGATGGGCATGCGCTTCAGCAGCAGGAAGAACGCGGTCATGAACGTGCCTCCGCAGAAGAGCAGCGCGCCGAGGTCGACGAAGTTGAGCCCGAAGCCCCCTTCGTACTGCGGCATCACGTACCAGTAGATGTCCGCGCAGTGCATGATCACGAGCCACAGCGCGCCGAACCAGAGCATGCTCAGACGCCGCTTCACGAGGCGGCTGATGAGGAAGAAGAAGGGCAGCGCGAAGTGGCCGATGGGGAGCATCACGCTCCAGAACTTCCAGCCGTCGGTCCAGCGCTTCTCGAAGAAGGTCGCCTCCTCCGGGATGCCGGCGTACCAGATGAGCATCCACTGGCTGAAGCTCGTGTACGTCCAGAAGCACATGAAGCCGAACATCAGCTTCCCGAGGTCGTGGAAGTGTTCGACGTTCAGGGCGCTTCCGACGACGCCCTGCTTGTGCAGGGGCACGCCGATGAGGATGACGAAGGCGAAGATCGTCATCGCGGAGCCGCCGAAGATGATCACGCCAAAGATGGTCGAGTACCAGGCGGCCTCCATGCTCATCAGCCAGTCGAAGGCGGCGTAGGTGAGCGAGAGGAAGAAGAACACGGCCGCGAGGGGCGCCCAGAACTTCAGCTTCGCCGTGATGTCGATGCGCCCCTGGAGGTCGTCGAGCATGTCGTCCTGCTTCCGGCTCTGCCGGAAGTAGATTCCGCCGATGACGATCCAGATGACGATGAAGAGGAAGCCGCGAAAGAGCCAGCCCGGCGTGTTGAGCCAACCGGTCTTGCCCTCCAGCACCTTGTGGTGGAGCGCGACCTCCTGCGGCGAGTGGGCGTGGGCCTCGTCGTCGTGGTCCCCGCCGTGCTCACCGTCGTCGGCCCGGGCGACGCTCGCGCCGAAGAGGCTCGAGTGCTCGTCGCCGTGCCCGACCTCGCCGTGCTCGTCGCCGTGGCCCTCGCCATGGCCGCCGTGGGCGCCGTGCGCCTCGGCCTCCTGCCACTCGTGGTAGTTCACGAAGGTGTGCGTCCCGACGCCGGCGGCGAAGGGGATGAAGAGCACGAGCAGCACCGGAGCGCAGGCGATGACGATCTCCGCGAAGCGCCGCGAGGTCGTGCCCCACTTCCCCGAGGTCATCTGGAGCGCGATGGTCAGGAAGAGACCCCCGAAGACCAGCGTGCACGTCGCGAAGAACGCGAACAGGTAGGAGTACCCGAAGCGGTCCGGGTCCGACACGAAGCCGAAGGCGCTGATCGCCCCGCCGATGACGGCGAGCAGACCGGAGAACTTCCAGAGGCTCGGCCAGACGCCGTGGCCCTCTTCGATGCGATAGCTCGGGGTCTCCGAGCTCTTCTTCGCGGCGCTCATTCCGAGTCCTCCGCCGCCGGCTGGGCGGCGCCGTTCCGGGCCTGAAGGGAAAGCTGGCTGAGCTGAAGCGCACGCACGTAGCTCACGATGGCCCAGCGGTCGTCTTGGGGGACGCTCTGTGCATAGGCCGGCATCGCGCGCACACCGTTGGTGATGGTCGCGTAGAGCTGGCCGTCGGGCATGGAGCGGATGCGGTCGTCGTGGAGCGAGGGCGCGTTGAGCGTCCCGTAGCCGAGCTCGACGGCGCGGTAGCTGACCATGCCGTTGCCGTTGCCGGCGATGGCGTGGCAGGGCGCGCAGTAGATGTTGAAGCGTTGCTCGCCGCGGTCGAGGAAGTCCTCGGCCCCGCCGTTCCGCGCCACGACGGGCGCGGGCACCTCGAGCACCCAGCGGCTGTCGTCCTCGGTGCGGCCCGTCGCGAAGGGCAAGTTCGGCTCCATCTCGCGGGAGACGGAGCCCTCGACGGGCATGCGCATCGCGCGGCCGTCGGCCCAGAAGTCCTGCTCGTCCTGCGCGTCGTAGCGCGGCTGGTTGTACATGTTCCGGATGGGAACGATGGGCGGCTCGTCGTGCTTCATGCCCTGGCAGCCCGCGAGGGAGCCGGTCGCCAGCGTGGAGAGAAGGAAGCGAACGAGGGTGCGCTGGAGCGTCATCTTCAGACCTCCTCCTCGATGAGCTCGATGAAGCTCGTGTCGGTCGCCTCGAGGAAGGCGCGGGTCTTGTCGACGTCGAACTTCTCGTCCGCCACCTCGATGGAGATGAAGAACTTGTCGTCGCTCGCGGCGTCGAAGCGGTCCGAGTAGAAGACCGGGTGGTGGTGCCGCGGGAGCTGCGTCAGCCCGAACATCCCGAAGAGCGTCCCGAAGCCCGTCAGCAGGACGGTCAGCTCGAACATGATGGGAACCATCGAGGGGAAGGCGCCGGGGGGCTTGCCGCCGACCACGATGGGGTAGTCCCAGTTGTTCATGAACTGAATCATGAGCACGGCGGTGATGAGCCCGGTCATCGCGCCGCCCATGCTGATCCAGCCGATCTGCGTGGGCTTGAGGCCCATGGCCTCGTCGAGGCCGTGCACCGGATAGGGCGTGTGGCAGTCCCACTTGCTGAAGCCCTCGTCGCGGCACTTGATCGCCGCCGCCATCAGCGCGTCCGGCGTCTCGTACTCGGCGAGGTAGAGCGCGGGACGCTTCTCGATGTCGTCGTCGTCGTCGTCGTCGTCGTGCTCTTCGGGCGCGCCCTCGGCCGCCGCGACGGCCTCCTCAGCGGCTTCCGCGGCCTCGGTGACGGCCTCCTCCGCGGCTTCCGCGGCCTCGGTGACGGCCTCCTCCGCGGCTTCCGCGGCCTCGGTGGCGGCCTCCTCCGCGGCATCCGTGGCTGCCTCGGCCGCTTCGTCCACGGCCGTCTGCTCGTCGTTCTCGTGATCGTCCGCCATGGGGCTCACTCCGCCGGGGCCGGCGCGGCCGCGGCCGCGTGCTCGTGGTGGTCTTCCTCGGGATGCGGATGCGCGTGCGGGAGGGTCATCTTCACCTCCGCGATGGCGATCATCGGAATCCACCGAATGAAGAGCAGGAACAGGGTCATGAAGAGCCCGAAGGTTCCGAGATACAGACAGATGTCGATCCAGGTTGCCTCGAAGCTGCCCCAGGAGCCCGGAATGAAGTCTCGGTAGAGCGAGGTCACGATGATGACGAAGCGCTCGAACCACATGCCGATGTTGATGAAGATGGTCACGATGAACATCACCGGGATGTTCGTGCGCATCTTCTTGAACCAGAAGACCTGGGGCGCGAGCACGTTGCAGCTCACCATCGCCCAGTAGCTCCACCAGAGCGGGCCCCAGTTCCCGTCCGAGTCCAGCTGGCCGAAGCCGAGCCGGTTGTGCATGAAGACCCAGCTCTCGTAGGGGTTGCCGGAGTACCACGCGATGTAGAACTCCATCGCGTAGGCGTATCCGACCATCATGCCCGTCGCGAGCATGAACTTGTTCATCAAGTCGAGGTGCTTGATGGTGATGAGGTTCTCCATGCCGAACACCGTGCGGGTGATGAGCATGAGCGTGAGAACCAGCGCGAAGCCGCTGAAGACGGCGCCGGCCACGAAGTAGGGCGGGAAGATGGTCGTGTGCCAGCCCGGCATGACCGAGGTCGCGAAGTCGAAGGACACGACCGAGTGCACCGAGAGCACGAGCGGCGTGCTGATGGCAGCGAAGATCAGGTAGGCGCGCTCGTAGTGCTGCCAGTGGCGATGCGAGTTCCGCCAGCCAAGGGCGAGAAACCCGTAGATGCGTCGGCGCAGCAGGCTCTTCGAGCGGTCCC
>JBCDGX010000403.1:0-5832 GCA_038750805.1 Myxococcota bacterium | reverse complement strand
GCCGGCCTGCGGGCCGCGGCGCGAAGCCGCCGGGACCGCCGCCAGGCCCTCGAGGCCGCCGAAGCCCTCGGCGCGCTCGCGAGCGCCCGAGGCCTCGGAGAGGGCACGCGCGACGCCCTGGCCGAGGTCGCCCTCGGCTTCTTCACGCCCTCGCTCCTCCGGGCGGCCTGCGGAGCGACGCTCGCCCGCGCCGGGGACCCGCGGGGCGAAGAGACGCTCCGGCGCGTGCTCCGCGGCTGGCGCGCGGGCGGGCGGGACTACGCGGCTCACGCGGCCGGAGAGCTCGGCCTGCGCGGGCTGATCCCCGACCTCGAGCGCGTCCGGGAGCGACGCAAGGCCTCGGCCGAGGTGGTCGATACCGCGCTCCGCGCTCTCCGCGCCGAGGCGCCTTGAGCGAGCGGACGCGCCTCGGCGCGCTGAGGGCACTCGCGGCAGGCACCCCCGGGGGCCGGCCGGTGCTCGTGCTCCACGGTTTTCCGGATCTTCCCACCTCCTTCGCGCCGCTCCTCCGGGCGCTCGGCGACGCGGGCTTTCACGCCACGGCGCCCTGGCTCCGCGGCTACGCGCCCTCGCCGACGGGTGGCGACCTCGACCCCCGCGCCGTGATCGACGAGCTGGCGCGCGCCATGCCGCCGCGCTTCGACGTGGTGGGGCACGACTGGGGCGCGGTGCTCGCCCTCGGGCTCGCGGCGCGCCACCCCGCGCGCATCGGCCGCGTGGTCGCGCTCTCGGTGCCGCACCCCGGCGCCTTTCTCCCGGGGCTCGTCCGCCGGCCCCGGCAGGCGCTCCGCTCGCGCTACATGGCCTTCTTCCAGCTGCCGCGGCTCCCGGAGCGCGCCCTGCGCGACGGCTACGCACGCACGCTCTGGCGGCGCTGGAGCCCCGGGCTCGCGTGGAGCCCGGCCATCGAGGCTCATCTCCGGGACATGGAGGCCTGCCTCGACGCGAGCCTCCCGGGGCCCCTCGCCTACTACCGCCGGGCACTCCGCCCGGAGGCCGTCCGGGACGCGCTCGGCTGGCGTATCGACGCGCCCCTTCGCTACCTGCACGGCGCGGACGACGGCTGCATCGCGGCCTCCCTCGCCGCCGGTCAGCGGCGCTTCTTCCGAGGGCCCTACGCGGCGAAGGTGCTCCCGGGCGTCGGCCACTTCCTGCACGTCGAGGCCCCGGCACGCGTCGCAGGCGAAGTCCTCCGGGGCCTCGCGGACGGCTGAGCGGAGCGTGGTAGGTTCGTCCCCTTTGGAGGACTGATGTCGACGTCCCGCACCATGCCCCGCTTCCATGCTGGCCTCGTCCTCGGCCTCTTCTTCCTCTCGGCCTGCGGCGGGAGCGACGCGCCGGCGGATGGGGGCACGGACGCCGCCGTCCCCGCCGACGAAGGCTTGGCTGACGCCGGGCCGCCGCGGGGCCCCGGCTGCACGCACGCGGGCTACGACGAGACGCCCTTCGATGGCTCCGCGAGCACGCCGAGCTTCGGTGAGCTCGCGCCGAACTTCGAGGTGCGCACCTTGGGCGAGGGCACGTTCCGGCTCTCGAGCATCTGGGGCGATTGCTCGATGCTCACGCTCGTCCCGCTCCCGGACCCGCCGGCGCTCGGGGAGATCGAGACCGTCGTCGACGAGAGCGCCCCGAACACGCACTTCCTCTTCTTCTCGCGCGGCACGGACCCCGCCGGGGACGTGAGCGCGGTGCGCGAACGCATCCACGCGCGCATCGACGCGCTCCCCGCGGACGGCCGCGAGCGGGAGCTCGCGCGCTTTCACTTCGCCACCACCCCCGCGACGGCGAACCGCCTGCTCAACTACCTCGGGAGCGTCGACACGCAGTACGCGATCATCGACTCGCGCCAGAGGCTCCGGGACGCGGGCAGCTACAACACGTTCACCGGACGCTTCGAGCCGCAGGTCGCCATGACCCGCTTCGCCGGGCATTGGTACAACTACGAGCGGCGCCTCGAAGAGCGCCTCGCCCGCGAGGACGCGGACCCGGACGTGCTCGTCGTGCCCTGGGTCACCGAGGGCTGGGAGCAGACGGACGAAGGGCGGCTCCCGCTCATGCTCCCGACCGCCGCGGAGATGGCGCGCTTCGACCGCGTCGAGATCGTGCTCAAGGAGACCTGCGGCGAAGGCGCCCGCTTCCCGGTGCATTTCGGCTTCTGCCCGGCCTGGGACGTCGGCCACAAGATCACGCTCTGCGAGGACGAGGCAACCTGCACCTCCGACGAACGGCGCCAGCTCTTCCGGCACGTCACCGGCTACCACTCGGGCGGCTGGTGGACCGAGGACGTCTCCCACGGCCTTCCCTTCTTCCGCGAGGGCGGCCAGCAGTGGATGCGCACGAACCGGCGGGACTTCGTGGGCACCATCGAGCTCCGCTTCTACGACGACGGGGACGTCGCGCCCGAGGCGCACGTGGCCTTCGCGGACCACCTCGTCGGCCTCGGCACCGCGCCCTGGGACCCGACGCATAACGACAGCTTCGGGGGCTACTCGTTCACGCCGCCCCCGGGAACGGTCCGCGTGGTGCTCGACGCGCGCGTGCAGGGCGGCGGCAACAACGCCCCCTCGGGCTGCGCCGAGTTCTGCTCGACCACGCATACAGCGGCGATCAACGGCACCACCTTCAGCCACACCTTCGAGATGGAGTCCGACCGGAACGCCTGCGCGCGGCGCGCCGGAGAAGGCGTGGTCGCCGGCCAGTTCGGCACCTGGCAGCTCGACCGCGGCTCGTGGTGCCCGGGCGGTCCCGTCGAACGCTGGCAGGAGGACATCACCGGCGCCGTGAACCTCGAGGGCGCCAACACCATCGAATGGACCGGGAGCTACGCTGGGGACCCCTGGCCGCCCGGGGGCGGGCTCACGTCCACGGTCTGGCTCCTCTTCTACGGGGCCGACGGCGAGGCGCTGATCACGCCCGACGCGCTCCCGACCTGCCCGGCGCCGCCGCGGGTCACCATCCGCGACTTCTCCCGGAGCGACCCGGACTTCCAGCCCGTGCAGGACGCCTACCAGGCGCTCGAGGACGGCGACCCGGTGAAGGAGATGGCGCGCGGAAACCTCCGCGGGGTGCTCGCGCCGGACCTCGTGCTCCGCGACGGGGAGTGGAAGCCCGTGCTCGCCTGGCCCGAGGGCGCCCTCCCCTACACGACGGCGGAGAGCTTCGACCGCTGGTGGACCGACGGCCCGGGCCGGAACACGACCACGCCCGCCGCGAACACCTTCCGCCGCACCCGCCAGGACACCTTCGCGTTCTTCGCGAGCAACGGGCCCCAATACGCCGCGAAGCCGCTGGTGGCCGGGGACTTCGGCTACGGGGCCGAGGAGCTGAGCTTCAACTTCGAGGGCGTCCCCACGCCGATGAACACGGCGCTCACCGTCGAGATCGCCGGGAGCTTCGTGCACGAGGCCGGCCGGCGCCTGCGCTACGGCTCCACGGCGGACCTCTGGGTCTTCGTGAACCATCGCCTCGCCTGGGAGAGCGGGGGCTACCTCAACAAGGGCTTCCAGCGGAGCGTGCTCGAGCTCGACGAGCTCGGGCTGAGCGTGGGCGAGACCTACGACCTCCACGTCTTCGCGGTCATCAACCGCGGCTCCCGCGGCAACCCCCACGTCTGGCTCGAGCACCCGGCCTGTCTCTAGGCGGCCGGGGAGTGGCGCGGCGCGAGGTACGGTGCCTCGGGCTACTCTTGGTCCGTGGACCCGATGGTCGCCGTGCTGCTCACTACGATCGTTGCGGTGGGGTTGCCGCTGGGGGCGATCGTGGCCGGCCGCTGGGCCCAGAGCCCGGACGCCGAGGAGCGGTCATTGGGTCGCTCGCTCGGCTGGGTGCTCCTCTACGTCGCCTTCAACGTGTCTTGCCTCGCCATCTGGGGCGCGCTCCTCCGCCCACGGGGCGATGACGGCCTTTGCCTCCTCGTGGCGTTCCTGTTGATGCAGCCCGTCGCGGCCGTCGCGACGTCGGCGGCGGCAAGAGCTGCGCCCGTCGCCGAGGCGCGCGACGAGCCGCCCGAAGGCTTCTGAGGGCGCGGCTCCCGCCCCGGGGGGTGGCGCGCGGGCGGGGGGCGCCGCACATTCCGGCCCGTCATGACCGGCGCGCCGCTCTTCGACACGCATTGCCACCTCGACCACCGGAAGTTCGAGGGTGACCGGGACGCGGTGATCGCCCGCGCTCGCGAGGCCGGGCTCTGGCGTCTCTGCACCATCGGCTGCGCGCGGAGCCTCGCGGACGTGCGCTCGGCCTTCGAGGTGCAGCAGGCGCACGCGGACTGGATGGTCACGACCATCGGCGTGCACCCGCACGACGCGGAGGCCTTCGACGAGGCCGAGGGGGACGCGCTCTGGGCCGCCATCGCCGAGCTCGCCCACGAAGACGCCGTCGTCGCCGTCGGCGAGATGGGTCTCGACTACTACTACGACCACTCGCCCCGGGCGCGGCAGCAGGAGCATTTCCGCCGGCAGATCGCCCTCGCCCGCACGGTGAAGAAGCCCATCGTCGTGCACACGCGCGACGCCGCCGAGGACACGCTCCGCATCCTCCGGGAGGAGAAGGCCCAGGACGTGGGCGGCATCATCCACTGCTTCAGCGAGGACGCCCCCTTCGCGAAGGCCGCCCTCGACCTCGGCTTCGTCTCGAGCTTCAGCGGCATCGTGACCTTCAAGAAGGCCGAGGCCATCCAGGAGGCCGCCAAGGCCCTCCCGGACGACGCGATCCTCGTCGAGACCGACGCGCCCTACCTCGCCCCGACCCCCTACCGCGGGAAGCGGAACGAGCCCTCCTACGTCGCGAAGACCGCGGATTTCGTGGCGTCCCTCCGCGGCGCGGACCCCGAGGCCCTGCGCTGGCAGACCACCGAGAACGCCTGCCGCGTGTTCGGCATGACGCCCCCCGAGCATCGGGCGGCTTGACGCCGGCCCGACCTCGCCTACCCTTCGCGTCCTTCATTTCGCGGCCCGCCCTCGCGAGGCCGCTGCGAGCTCCCGTCATGAACGAGAATCCCGGCCTCATCGGCAAGAAAGTCGGCAACACCCAGATCTTCACGGACGACGGCGAAGTCCGCCGCGTCACGGTGATCGAGGTCGGCCCCTGCGTCGTGCTCGGCAAGCGCACGCCGGACAAGCACGGCTACAGCGCCATCCAGCTCGGCTTCGGCCAGGCCAAGGTCAAGCACGTGAAGAAGCCCACGGCGGGCCACTACGCGAAGCTCGGTCAGGAGGTGCCGAAGGTCGTCCGGGAGATCCGCGTCACGGCGGAGGCGCTCGACGGCTACGAGGTCGGTCAGACGCTCACCGTCGCGGACATCTTCTTCGAGGGCCAGTACGTGGACGTCAGCGGCAAGAGCAAGGGCCGCGGCTTCACGGGCGTCATGAAGCGGCACAACTTCGCCGGCTACAAGGCGAGCCACGGTGCCCACGAGTACCAGCGTCACGGCGGCTCCATCGGCATGAACATGACGCCGGGCCGCACCTTCAAGGGCCAGCGCATGGCCGGCCAGCACGGGAACAAGAAGGTGACCGTGATGAGCCTGAAGGTCGCCAAGGTCCTCCCCGAGGAGGGTCTCCTCCTCGTCGAGGGCAGCGTCCCGGGTCCGCGCAAGAACATCGTGACCGTGCGGACGGGCGCCAAGCGGGCCAAGCGGAACGCCGCCGCGGCCGCCGCGCGAGCCTGAGCCCCATGGCCTCGCGCCGCGGCGCGAGGAAGGGCGCACGACGAAAGACCGGCCCGAGCCGGCGCGGACCCGGCAACGCCGGCGCGCCGGGTCGTCGCCGCTCGGCTGCGAAGAAGACGGCGCCGCCCGCCGCCAAGAAGCGCGGGAGCAGCACGCCCCGCCGCGAG
>JBCDGX010000402.1:0-5849 GCA_038750805.1 Myxococcota bacterium | reverse complement strand
GGCCGGCCTCGAGGGCGGCGCGCTCGGGCGGACGGGCGAAGCGGATCTCGATCTGCTGGTCGTCGCCGACGACTTCCGCATCCTCGAGCGTCTCCACGGGCATGCCCAGGTCGCGGAGCACCTGCGCAGGCCAGTCTTCCCCGGCCTGGCCTGCCCCGACCGTTGCGCGGAACGCAGGCCAACGCCCGTCGAAGGGGCCGACGAGGCGCCATTGGTGAAGACCGAAGCTCAGACGTCCGACCGTCGCACCCGCCGGCATACGCGCGTCTGGGGCCGGTCGGTCGTCGCTGGTGCCCGCAGGCCATCGCACCTCGGCGCCAGGGATGCGCTCGGCCGCCTCGAAGGGTCCGAGGCCGGCTGAGGCAATGCGTCCGAGAATCTCGATCGCCCGTTCCACCCGCGCTTCGTCGCGGTCGTGGTTGCTCCAGCGCATCACGAGGCTCCTGCCGCTGCCGCGCAGGTTCGCACCGGGTAGGTCGAGTAGCGCGTTGCGGACGTCTTCCGAGAAGGCCTCGCGCAACAAGGCACTGGCTGACGCGGTCCGAACGAAGAGTCGGAAGCGAGCGTCGAAGCCGGCGTCTCCGAGCGTCAGCTCGCTCCACCCCGAAGGACGCCGCTCGACGGAGGGCAGGGCGGCGACGAATTCGGGACCGGAGCCCACGACCCAACGTGACGTTGCCTTGGTAGGAGAGACGACCTCGACGACGGCTCGGCCGACGAACGACTGCGACGCCTCGAAGCCGACGGGCGGCTCCTCCGGGGGCGTCCCGGCGCCGAACGCCTTCGAGCTCTCGTCGTCCGACTCGAAGGCCCAGCCGAGGAAGCGCATCACCCCCATGGCTCCGAACACGAAGGTGATGGCGCAGAGCCCACCCGTCAGGTCATCCATCGGCGAGGCAGCGTAGCCCAGGCCCTATCCCGCGTCGTGATCCCGGCGCGCTTAGCGGAACGCGCCGGTCGGCGGCGGCGCGGCGGCGCGGGCGATGAGGCGGAGGCCGGCCTCGAGGGCGGCGCGCTCGGGCGGACGGGCGAAGCGGATCTCGATCTGCTGGGCCCGCGCGAAGACCTCCGCGTCGCCGAGATCGTTCACGGGGACGCCGAGGTCGCGGAGGACGCCGCGGGGCCAATCGTCGCCGGCCCGGCCCGCGACGACGGTCCCCTTGAAGGCCTCCCAGCGGCCGTCGAAGGGGCCGACGAGGCGCCAGCGGCCGACCCAATGGCCGAGGCGGGCGGTGATGGAGCCCACCTGGAAGCGGGCCTCCGCCGTCTTCTCGGTGCTCGCCCCCGGCGAGGGCCAGCTCACCTCGGCGTTCGGCATCCGCTCGGCCGTCTCGAGGGGGCGGAGCCCGCTCGCCGCGATGCGCCCCAGCAGCGTGAGGGCGTCGTCCGAGCGCGCGGCGTCTCCCTCGCTCTCCCAGCGAAGCGTCAGGTCCCAGCCCTTCCCCTTCACGGTCGCGCCGGGGAGGTCGGCGAGGGCGTGGAGCACCTCCGCGGGGAACGCCGCGTCCAGCACGCCGGTCGACGGGCCGAAGCGGATGAAGCTGTCGAAGCGATCGTCGAGCTCGCCCTGGCCAAAGCTCAGGTCCCGCCAGCCCGCGGGCCGCCGGTTGGCGCCCGGCGGCCCGACGAGGAAGTCCGGCCCCGGGCTCAGGACCCACCGCGCCGTGGCAGAGGTCTTCGAGCGAAGGGTGACGAGGGCCCGCCCGACCCTGCGCTCCGCAGGCTCCACGGGCGCTGGGGTCGGTGCGGGCTCCGGCGCGCCGTCGGGTGGCGATGCGGGCGCAGGCTCGCGCAGCGTCTTCGGACCGAAGGCGCCGTAGATGAGCAGCCCCATGAAGAACACGCTGTAGACCACGAGGCAGGTCAGGAGGTTCGCCACGGCGGCAAGGTAGCCCAGGCCGTATCCCCCGTCGCGACGCCGAGTCGCGCCGCCGCCGCGCGCATCGCGCCGGGCGTCTGGAGCTGCGCGCGCACCGTTGCCTCGTCGAGGCTTCCGCGCCGCGCCGCGAAGAGCAGCGGGGCATCCGGCTCCTGCCGGAGCCGTTGCTTGAGGCGCTTCTCGTCCGCCTCGCCGACCTCCGCCGCGAGCGCCGCCGCCCGGGCCCGGAGCGGCCCGAGCAGCTCCGGCGCCAGGGCCTCCGTGGCCTCGCTCCACGCTTCGAGCGCGTCGAGGAACCCCCGCACCTCCGGAGAGGCCGGCCGGGAGCGAAGGTCCGCGAGCTCACGGCGCACCTTGGCGAAGCGGTACTCGTCCCAGGGCCGCGCCTCGAGCACGGGAAGCTGCCAGCGTCGCCGCTCGCCCCTCCAGTGGTTCCGCGCCGCCGGCACGCGATGAAGCGTGAAGCTCGGCAGCTCGAGCGCGGTCAGCGTTCCGCCATGGCAGGCGCCCGTGTCGAGGGCCCAGGCGTGCGGAAAGCGCCGCGCCTCGTCGCCGACCACCCGGTGGCCGAAGACGATGGGCACGGGCCCCGCGTAGAGCTCTGCCCAATCGCGCCCCCGGAGCTGGCGCTCGAGGTAGCGCGTGCCGCCGGTGGTCCCGCTGAGCACGTCCTCGCGCTGCTCCGAGAGCTGCACGCCCGGCTCGAAGCCGCCGTGCACGACGACGCAGGCGTCCGTCTCGAGCGCGTAGGGGAGCGCCGCGCACCACTTCCGGAAGGCGTCGTACTCGGGTCCGAGCTGCACGCGGACGATCTCCTGCGAGAAGCTGAGGACGCCGCGCACGTGCTTCCGCTCGTGGTTGCCCATGATGGCCGTGGCGCCGGGCGTGTCCCGGAAGAACGCCCACACGCGCGCCGAGTCCGGCCCGCGGTCGACGAGGTCGCCGACGCTGATCACCGCATCGCCGGGGGCGTAGCCCGACGCGTCGAGGAGGCGCGCGAGCTCCTCCCAGCAACCGTGGATGTCTCCGATGATGAAGGTCTTCTGCATGACGCCTAAGAGGTAAGGACCCGGCCCGCGCCCATGAAGGACACGATCCGGGACATCCGTCCTACGGCGCGTCGCGCTCAGGCATCCCGGATGCGTGCGACCTCGGCGAGATGGGCGTCCTCGATGGAGCGGGCGAGGCGCCCCGCGCGGCGCCGGAGCGCGCGGGCCTCGTCACCGCCCACGATGCGCGCGAGGAGGTTCAGGGCCATGCCGCGAAAGCGGGCGAAGCCGCCGTCCCCGGCGTGTTCGAGGGCCTCGCGCGCGAGCCCCTCCGCGCCCTCGGCGTCGCCCTCCTTCCAGGCGCAGTAGGCCAGCCCGGCGGTGCGCCGGTAGTCCACGAAGGGCTGCTCGCTGCCGGTGGGGATCGCCTCGAAGAGCGCCCGGGCCTCCCGAAAGCGTCCCGGGTCGTCGCTCGCGCGGGTGAGCTGGAAGGCGCGCTGGCCCTGGAGCCGCGCGAGGTAGGGAAGGTGCTCGGCGGCGTCTTCGAGCCGGCCCGCGACTTCGGCGAAGCGCGCCTCGGCCCCTCCCGGGTCGCCGTCGTCGCTCGCCACCCGGGCCGCGAGGAGCGCCGACTCCATGGCCGCGAGGGGCCCGGCGTCCTTGGCCCGCGCGGCGGCGAGGCGCTCGCGCATGCGCCCCAGCTCGCGTCGCCGGTGGTGGACCGAGGCCAGGCCGACGTGCACCCAGGCGACGAGGCGCGACTCGGAGATCGGCGGCCGGTCCCAGAGAAGGAGCTGGTCCCGGCGCAGCGACGTCGGGAGATCCCCGAAGCGGCTGTGGTACTGGGCGATGAACGCCAGCTGGTCCTCCACGTCGGCGGGGACGCCGAAGCAGCGGAGGACCCAGCGCCCGTACTGCCCGCCTTCACCCTGCGCGCGCCTGGCGAGGCGCCGAAGCCCCTTGAGCGCCGCGTCGTGCGCCGGCGGCTCGAGCCCGGCCAGGCGCATCCGCCGCTCGAGCTCCGTCACCAGCGCCACCCACCCGCCGTGGGCTTCCACGTGCCGCGCGACGAGCGCGCCCCAGGCGATCCCGGTGCTCGGAGGTGCCGTCGTCATCGGACCCGGCTCAACGCCTCTCGCGCTCCCGGCGTGGGGAAAGGCGTTCGGTGCGTCGGTCGTAGGGTTCGGCTTCGGCGGGAGCGATCCGCGCGAAGCGTGCCCGCACGCCGCCGCCGTTCACCGCACCCAAGGGAAAGAAGACTCCGAAGCATGCTCCGCCTCTCCGGGAACGGACGAAGAGCTCCTCTTCGGCGCCCAAAGAGAGGTACGTCCGCCAGCGCTGCATGCACCAGAACACCCGCGCCGACGTGAAACCCCGTACGCGCCATGGGTTGCCCAGCGCGACGGCGCCGTCGGGGAACCGGCGGCATCGGTAGACGTCCCGTCGTAGCGACTCCGTCCCACGACGGAGCTCGGCGACGATGCGTCGGCCCAAACAGTCCGACAGCCGCACCCGGTCGCCTTCGGCCAACGCCGCGTCGTGCTCCTGCCAGTCGGCCGGAAAGCCGCGAGCGACTTCCCGGTAGAGAAGCGTGCCGCCCGGCGTCCGGTTCACGTAGGTCCCCGCGACGCCTCGTCGCCCGGTCGGCTGTCCTGCGCGGATTTGCCGGTAGCAGCCGGACATCAAGACCAGCGCGGCAACAACGGTGGCCAGTCTCGCAACCATGAGGTGGAGGGTAGTGCGAGGAGCAGGAAAGGGACGTCGATGCCCCCCTCAGGGAAGTGGGCGCGTCGCTCGTCCCGTGGAAAGCGGAGGTCACCAAGGGCCGCGTGCGGTCTTCGGTTCGCCCTGCTGAACGTCCGACCAAGCGACCTCGCCCGAGCTCAGAACTCGCTCACAGCTTCGTCGCGGAGGCCGAGGCGGTGCTGGCCTTGGCGGGCGAGGGCGACGGCGAGGGCGAGGAGGGCCCAGGCCGGGGCGAGGACCGGGAGGGTGAGGGTGCCGGCGTCGGCGAGCCCGGCGGCCAGGAAACCTGCGTGCTGGGCCGGGTCCTCGACGTGCATCATCGCCACGAAGGCCGCCCCGCATTGCCGCACGTAGAGGCCCATGGCGAAGACGGCGAGGCATCCGCCCGCCAGCGTCAGCCAGCGCACGTAGCGCCAGGCGCCGGGGTCCCGACGCTCG
Source organism: Myxococcota bacterium (assembly GCA_038750805.1). Classification (GTDB taxonomy): domain Bacteria; phylum Myxococcota_A; class Polyangia; order Polyangiales; family Houyiibacteriaceae; genus CALCTH01. The sequence continues at coordinate 797 of JBCDGX010000402.1, read as the reverse complement.
GCGAGCCAGCGCGTCCGCCACCACGCCGCCAGCGTCGCCACCGCCGTCAGCGCGAAGAGGGTGGCGAAGACGAGCATGTCCACGTTCTAGGACACATCGGCTCGCATTGCTCGCGTGGTGTCGGCCGGGCCGCGCTTTCCCGGCGACACCGCGGAGCCGTCGCGACCGCGAGGGGCCTGCGGCTCCTGCGGCAGTGGCGCCCGCGCCCTCGGCGCCGCTTCAATGCGCGAGCGAGCGCGAGAAGGCGTTGATCACCACGACGCCTGCGACGATCAGCGCCATGCCTGCGATGGCGGCCGCGTCGAGCTTCTGGCCGAAGACCACGACGCCCACGGCCGCGGTCAGGACGATGCCCGCGCCGGCCCAGATCGCGTAGGCGATCCCGACCGGGATGGTCTTCAGCACGAGCCCCAGCATGTAGAAGGCCAACCCATAGCCCAGCACCACGACCACGCTCGGCAGGGGCTTCGTGAAGCCCTCGGACGCCTTCAGACAGGCCGTTGCCGTGACCTCCGCGGCGATGGCGATGGCGAGGTAGAGATGTCCCATGGGCGGAATCTAGCGGATGGGGGCGCGCCGCCGGCCGACGGTCTCCGGACCAGGGAGGGGCACGGTTCCGTCGTGACGGGGAGTCCGCCTCGGGCCGGAGCGCGTTTCGAGCGCCCGAGGCGCCCTCCGGCCGCCCCGGCGTGCGATTCTCCGGGGAAACAGGCCTTCCGGGTGACCCGGAAGGCGAGGTGCAGATTGCCTAAGGGCTTCCGGGTGACCCGGAAGGCGAGATGCAGATTGCCCAAGGG
>JBCDGX010000401.1:0-5852 GCA_038750805.1 Myxococcota bacterium | reverse complement strand
TCGGCGGGGACCCGGAGCGCTGGCGCGAGATCCTGGACGTGAACGTGATCGCCCTCGCGACGTGCACGAGCCTCGCCGTGGACGACATGCGGCGCCGCGGCGACGCCGGACACGTCGTTCACGTCTCCTCCCTCTCCGGCCACCGGGTCACGCGCGGCGGCGCCATGTACGCCGCCTCGAAGCACGCCGTGCGGGCGATGACCGAAGGGCTTCGCGGCGAGCTTCGGGCCCTCGCGTCGGGGATCCGCGTGACGGCCATCAGCCCCGGAAACGTCGCGACGGACTTCGTCGCGCGTGTCTTCGCGGACTACGAGCCGCCGCCCTACCCGATCCTCGAGGCGAAGGACGTCGCCGACGCCGTCGCCCACGTGCTCGCCGCCCCGGACCACGTCGCCTACCACGACCTCCTGATGCGGCCCGCCCAGCAGGTTACATGAGCGTCTGCTCGGGCTCACCGCCGCCCTTGCCGAGCCCACTCCGCCGTCGCAAGACTCCTCGGCCCTCCCCCGGCCCCCCGCTCTCATGCCCGACGTCACCCTCGCTTCGCTCCACGATCAGCTCTGGCTGACCGTCGCCCTCCCCGCCCTGGCCCTCGCCGGGCTGGTCCTCACCATCCGCGGTCGCGGACCGCAGTGGCGCCGCTTCGGCGCCGGCCTCCGCGCGCTCGGACGCCCGGGGGAGGGAGTGGGGCACGGCCTCGCCGGCACGCTGGGCGCGCTCGGGAGCTTCGGCGCGGCGACGGCCATCGGTACGGCCACCGCCGTCAGCCTCGGCGGCGCCGGCGTGCTCCCCTACGTCTGGCTCTTCGGCATCCTCGTGGCGCCGGTGCGCTGGGGCGAGACCCTGCTGGCGGGGACGGACGCCCCGGGCCGGGGCGACGCCGCGGCCTCCGGCTCGCTCCCGCGGCGCTTGCTGCGTATGGGAGATCGCTTCCGCGTCGCCGGCGTGGCGCTGCTCCTCCTGACGCTCGCTACCGCCTTCGCCTGGGCCGGCGCCGCGCACGCGGCCGCTGCCGGCGATGCCGCCGGTGCGCTCCTCGAGGCCGATGGCGCGGCCTTCGCGTACGGAGCGTTGGCGCTGGGCGCGCTGCTCGCCATCTTCGCCCTGGCCTCGCCGAAGGGCACGGCGCTCCTCGGCTGGGTGGCCATCGTCGCTCTCCTCACCGTGCTCGGTGCCGGTCTCTGGGCCGTGTTCGCCGACCCCGCCGCCACCTTCGCGGTGCTCGGGCGCGCCTTCGGGGACGCAATGAACGGCGCGGAGGCCGCCGGACCCTTCACCGGCGCCCTCGCCGGGGAGATCGCGACGGCCGCGGCGCTGCACGCGCTCGCCCCGCAGGCCGCGAGCACCGGCGTCGAGGGCAGCGCCCAGGCCCTCGGCGGGGGCGTGAAGGCGCAGGCCGCGGCCGCCGCGGTGCTCCCGCTGGTGCAGGCCATCGTGGCCACGGCGCTCGTCATGGCCTTCGTCGGGAGCGGCGCCTACCGGACCCGCGTCGAGATGAGCCGCCCGATGATCGAGGGCCGCGTCTACACGATGGCCGTCGCGACCGCGAACGACCGGAGCGAGCCCGGGCGCCTCTACCAGGGGTTCATGCGCATCGTGGGCGGCGAGCCACGCAACCCGCAGCTCAGCTTCGGCTTCGAGCGCGGCATGGTCGAGGACCCCGTCTACGAGCTCGACGACGAGCCTGCGAACGTCGGCATGGAGGCGAGGGACGGGCTGCCCTTCCGGCTCATGGTGAGCGGCTCCCCGCGCTCGCTAGAGCCCTCCGCGCGGAAGTCGCTGAGCGACCTCCGCATCCGCGGCAAGATGCTCCCGACGAAGGGCTCGCTCTACGCGGCGGCCTTCGTCGCCGCCGGGGGCGACCTCGCATCGAAGCTCGCGCTCGTGGCGCTGCTGGCGCTCGCCGTGGTCGGCCTCGCGTTCTGGGGGGTCGGCGCTGGCCGCGCGCTCCCGACCTCCTTGCCGGCGCCCCTCGCCCTCGCGGCGGGAGCGCTCCCCGCCATCGGTGGCGCACTGGCCGTGAGCGGCGCACTGCCCCGGCTGCTCTCCGTCGGCGGCATCCTGGCGGCGTGCCTGGTGGCCGCGACGAGCCTGCTGCTCATCCTTCGCAGCCGCGAGATCACGAAGCTCGGCGGCTGAGCCGGCGCTCCCAGCGCGCCGCCCAGAGCGCCGGCACGATGAAGAGCGTGATCGGCTCGACGAGCATGCCGCCGAACACCGGCAGCGCCATCGGACGCATCAGATCGGCGCCGCGGCCCGAGGCCGTGAGCACGGGCATCAGCGCGAGCAGCGTGGTCGCCGTCGTGAGGAGGCAGGGGCGGAGGCGCCGCGTGCCCGCCTCGAGCACCCAGGCGCGGACCTCCTCGACGCTCGTCGGGGCCTCTCGGAAGCGCTGCCGCAGGTAGGTCGCGAGGACAACGCCATCGTCCACGACGATGCCGATCAGCGCGACGACGCCCACGCCCACGGCCGCCGTTCGCTGAACGGGCGCGGCGTGAACGAGCGCGCCCAGCGGTCCGAGCCCCCCGCGGCCGTAGAGCCAGAGAAACGCGAGCGCGCCCCCGATGGACACCACGGCGCCCGCGAGGATGCCCAGGCTCGTCCCGACGCTGCGGAACTGAAGGTAGAGCAGCAGGAGCACCACGAGGAGTGCCGCAGGCATGACCCAGGCCAGCCGCGCCTGGGCGCGGAGGGCGTTCTCGAAGGTCCCCGCGAAGCGCCAGCTCACGCCCTCCGGGAGCACGAGGTCCCCGCGGGCGAGGGCGTCGCGAAGGTGCGCACGGGCGGCGGCGACGGCGTCCACGTCCGTGACCCCCGGCGCGGGCTCCATCATCACGTAGCGCGTCGGGAACGTGTCCTCGGAGCGGATGTGCTGCGGCCCGCGCGCGAAGCGCAGCTCGGCCACGCTCCCGAGGGGCACCTGGCCTCCCCCGGGCGTGAGGATGGGGAGCGCGAGGATGGCCTCGGGGTCCATGCGCGCGTCCCGTTCGGCGCGGACCCGGAGCGCGCGGCGGGCCCGCCCCTCGCGCACGACGCCCAGGGTCACGCCGCCCACGGCCATGGCGAAGGTCTCCTGCACCGCCTCCATGGTCAGCCCCTCGCGACTCAGCGCCGCGCGATCCGGGACGAGCTCGAGCTGCGGCGTGCCGGCGCTCCGCTCCGCGACGACGGAGCCCGGAGCGAGCGCGGAGACGCCCCGGAGCGCGGCCTCCACGGTTGGGAGGGCCGCGTCCACGACGTCGATGCTCGGGCCGCGGAGCTTGAGGCCGATGCGGCTCCGCATGCCGGTCTGGAGCATCACCCGGCGCGTCTCGATCGGTTGGAGGAAGGGCGCGGGCGTGAGGCCGGGCAGCCGGGCGGCGGCCGCGATCTCGCCCCAGAGGTCCTCCCTGCTCCGGACGTTCGGACGCCAGAGGCGCACGGGCGAGCCGTCCGGGTCCTGCCCCCACTCGGGCTTCACGAAGACCATCGTCTCGAACATGGAGACGGGCGCGGGATCGAGCACCGAGTCGACGCGCCCGAGCTTCCCGACGACGCGGGTCACCTCAGGCACCGCCGCGAGCGACGCGTCCATCCGCTGAAGCAGCTCGCGCGCGGTGCCGAGGGAGGCGTGGGCCGCCGTCGTGGGCATCACGAGGAAGGCGCCCTCGTCGAAGCGCGGCACGTCGGCCGGGCGAAGGCCCGGGAAGGTCCGGGCGAGCGCGCTCCCCCGCCCGGTGAGCGGCTCGGCGCCGACGAGCGCGAGCGCGCCGAGGCCGACGATGGCGAAGGGAACGAGCGCGAAGGCCGCGCGATGGGCGAGCACCCGCGGCAGAAGCACGGGATAGGCCCGAGCGGCGCCCAGTCCATGGCGAGGAGGAGGCCCACGCCCACCGCCAGCACCAGCCAGGGCGCCCGCCGAGGCCGCTCGCCGCCGCGACGAAGCAGCCCGTGCGCGAGCGCCGGCACCAGCGCCAGGGTCACGAGCAGGGCACCCGCCAGCCCGAAGGTCTTGGTCCAGGCGACGGGACGAAAGAGCTTCCCCTCGGCGGCCGTGAGGGCGAAGACCGGGAGGAAGCTGAGCGCGGTCGTCGCGACGCTGGTCAGGACCGCCGGCGCGACCTCGGCCACGGCGCGCCGGACCAGCCCTGCGCGGGGCGCGTCCTCGGGCGCCTGGTCGAGGGCCCGCTGCACGTTCTCCACGACGACGATCGCGACGTCGACCATCGCGCCGATGGCGATGGCGATGCCCGCCAGGGCCATCACGTTGGCCGCGACCCCGGCGAGCTTCATCAGGACGAAGGCGACGAGCACGCCCAGCGGCGGCACGAGGGCGACGACGAGGCTGGCGCGGACGCGCCGGAGCATCACGAGGAGCACGAGGAGCGTGACGAGAAGCTGCTGGCGAAGCGCCGTCCCCAGCGTGTCGAGGGTCTCCTCGATGAGCTGCGTCCGGTCGTAGAAAGGCACCACGTGCACGCGGCGGCGCGAGCCGTCGTCGAGGACGCGTTCCGGTAGCGCCGGGGCGAGCTCGCCCAGGGCCGCGCGGACGCCCGCGATGACCTCCCGTGGCGAGGCCCCGTGGCGCACCACGACCACCCCGCCGACGACCTCGGCGCCGCCGTCGTCGAGCACGCCACGCCGGCTGGCCGGCCCGAGACCGACGCGCGCGACGTCCGCGAGGCGGACCGGAGCACCGTCGACCACGCTCACGAGGGCCTCCTCGAGATCGCCCGGGGCCTGGAGCTCCCCGAGCCCCCGCAGCATGTGCTCGGCCCCGTTGAGCTCGAGCGTGCGCGCGCCGACGTCCCGGTGCGCCGCCCGCACGGAGCGCGCGACGTCGGCGAAGCTCAGCCCTCGGCTCGCGAGCGCTTCGGGGTCGACCTCGACCTGGACCTCGGTGAGGTGCCCGCCCACGCCGGCCACCTCGGCGACGCCCGGGACCGCGCGGAGCGCCGGGGCCACCACCGTGTCCTGCAGCTCGCGAAGCTCGTGGAGGTCGAAGCCGCCACCGAGGCCGCCGTCCGGACCGCGCGCCTCGTGCGTGTACCAGAGGACCTGGCCGAGGGCGGTCGCCTCGGGTCCGAGGGTCGGCTCGACCTCCGCCGGAAGGAGACCGCGCGGGAGCGAGGCGAGGGCCTCGACCAGGCGCGCCCGACTGGCCTCGAAGCCGACGTCCTCTTCGAAGATCACCGTGAGGCTCGCGAAGCCGAGCATGGATGACGAGCGCACGGTCCGGACGCCACCGAGGCCGAGGAGCGCCGAGGCGAGCGGGTAGGTGACCTGGTCCTCCACGTCCGCGGGCGCCCTCCCCTCCCAGGCGGCGAAGACGATCTGCTGGTTGTCGCCCGTGTCCGGGAGCGCCAGCGCCGACACGGGCGCCCGGGGGACGTCCGCGGGAACGAAGGGAAGCGCCAGCGGGGACGTGAGCGCACCGGCCCCGAGCAGGAGCATGCCGAGCAGCGCCACGGCGGGCTTCGCGTCGATGGCGAAGGCGAGCGCGCGGGCCAGGAGCCCCGTCAGAGGATCCGCGTCGAGCCGCGTCGGCTCGCTCATGGCCCGCCGGTCCATCGCGCCCCCGGCGCGAGCGTCGCTTCGACGCTGCCGCAGGTGAGCATCGCGTCGCCGAAGTACGCGTTGGACACGACGTCGCCCCGCTGGAGCCACCGCGCGCCGCCCTGCCCCCCCTCCGCGGGCGCCATGGGGCAGTGCGCGACGCGCAGGGGCGCGTCCGTCGGATTGCCGAAGGCCGCGACGAGGCCGAGCAGCTCGCGGGAGAGGGGCTCGAAGGGCTCACGCTGCGCCGCGAGGCCCTCGGCGCTCGCCACCCGCGCGGCGAGCCCCTCGAGCGCCGCCCGAAGCGCGAGCCAGCG
>JBCDGX010000400.1:0-5856 GCA_038750805.1 Myxococcota bacterium | reverse complement strand
TTCGAGGACGGCTTCACCAACCTCGCGACCGGTACGCCGGCGTGCTGGGACATCGAGGTGCGCCCGAACCGCACCGTGCCCGCCACGACGGAGCCGCAGGTCTTCGAGGCCGCCGTCGAGGTCTTCGGCGACAGCTCGCCCCTCGACCGCCGCCGGGTGTTCTTCCTCATCCCGCCCAACAACGAGATCTGCGGGCCGGACGATCCCCGTCCGGAGTGCAACGAGGGCTGAGCGACGAGCGCGGCCGCGGCCCCCGAGCGGGTGCCGCGGCCGCTGCTATTCTGACCTCCCGTGCGACGCACCGCCCAGCTGCTCTCGCTGATCGCGCTCGGTGCCTGCACCGAGCGTGCGGTGCTGCTCGCCGTGCCCGACGCCGGCCTGGCTGTCGCGCCGCCGGTGGTGCTGGACGACGACGGGGACGGCGTCCCGAACGCTCTCGAGGGCGAGGGACGCCGGGATACGGACCGCGACGGGCTCCCGGACAGCCGGGACACGGACAGCGACGACGACGGCATCCCGGACGCCTACGAGGCCGAGCCGCGGGACGCGCTCGGCGCCCTCCCGGACGCCGACGTGGACGGCCTTCCGGATCTCCTGGACGTGGACAGCGACGGGGACGGCCGCCTCGACTTCATCGACGGCCACCGGCGCGACGACGGGAGCTACCCAGACCACGACGGAGACGGTCTCGAGGACTTCCGGGACCTCGACGACGACCAGGACTTCCTCCCGGACGTGGTGGAGATCGGGGAGTTCCCGAACGCGCCGCGGGACACGGACCGGGACGGGGCGCCGGACTTCCGCGACGAAGACTCGGACGGTGACGGCATCCGCGACCTCCACGAGGCCAGCCCCGGCGAGCCCGACGCGGACGTCGACCGCCTGCCGAACGAGCGGGACCTCGACGCCGACGGGGACGGGCTGAGCGATGCCCTCGAGGCCGGCGACGACGACCTCGCGACGCCGCCCGTCGACACGGACGCGGACCGCATCCCGGACTTCCTCGACCGGGACAGCGACGCCGACGGGCTCAGCGACGAGCTCGAGACGCGCCTCGGCAGCGACCCGACGCGCGCGGACACGGACGGGGACGGCGTCAGCGACCTGATCGAGCTCGGCGGCGGCACGGACCTCCGGGACCGCACGGACAACCCGCGCATCCGCGGCGATTTCGTCTTCGTGGTGCCCTACCGGGACGTCCCCGAGCCCGAGAAGGACCTCCTGCGCTTCCGGACGAACCTGCGGCGCGCGGACCTCTACTTCCTCCTCGACACGACCGAGTCCATGGCGGCGGAGCTCTCGGCCTTCGCGCGGGACATCGCGCCGGGGCTGCTCGGGGCGGAGTGCGCCCGCTCCGGCGTGCCCTGCGTCGGCGACGCGGAGTGCGGCGACGACGAGATCTGCGGCCTCGGCGGCGAGTGCTTCGAGGACCCGAACATCGCGGGCTGCATCGCCAGCCTGGAGACGGGGCTCGGCACCTACGCCGGGGGCGGCTCGAGCTACCGGAACCTCGTCTCCATCCAGCCGGACCCGGCGCGCACCGCCGCGCACATCCCCGACGCCCTCGGCCCCTCCGGCGGCGAGGCGCTCTTCGAGAGCGCGGCGTGCGTCGCCGATCCCTCGGTCTGCTTCGGCGCCTTCTGCGCCGGCGAGGGGCTCGGCTGCCCGGGCTTCCGCGACGACGCGGTGCCCGTGCTGGTCGTCGTGACCGATGCGCCGAACACCTGCTCGCGCTTCGACGCCCTGCCCTGCCCGCTCATCAACGACGCCGTCAGCGCCGGACGCCGGCTCGCGGAGGCCGGCGTGGGCTTCATCGGCGTGAGCGCGGCGAGCCTCTCCGGAGGAGCGCTCCTCGATCTCACCCGCCTCGCGACGGCCGCCGGGAGCGTGAGCGCGGCGGGCCGGCCCTTCGTCTACGCCGGCGCCGACGCCTCCGTCGTGCCCTCGGTGCTCACGGCGCTTCGGGAGATCGCCGCGGAGCTCCCGCTCTACGTCGAGCTCCGGGCGGAGGACCGGCCGGGCGACGCCGGCGACGCGCTCCAGTTCATCGAGCACCTCGAGGTGAGCGACGCCGGGGGCTGCGAGGCCTCGCGCAGCGAGGCCGTCGACACGGACGGCGACGGCTTCCCGGACGCCTTCCCGGCCCTCGCGGCGGGCACGCCAGCCTGCTGGAGCATCCAGGTGCGCCCGAACCTCATCGAGGAGCCGGGCCCGGATCCAAAGGTCTTCTCGGCAGAGCTCGTCGTCCGCGCGGGGACGAGCGGCTCGGGCTCCCCCCTCGACCGGCGGCGCGTCAGCTTCCTCGTGCCGGCGGACCCGCGCTTCTGCGTGCCCGACGACCCGCGCCCGGACTGCAACTGAGCGCCCGCGAGGCGGCGCGCGGCGGACGCGCGCCCCGCGGGCTCACGGCCTACTCCTCTTCGCAGGTCTGCGGCGGGAGGGACGCGACCCAGGCCTCGAGGAGGTCCACGCCGTGGTCGTGCGCGAGCGAGCGCCCGAGCAGGGGCATCATCGCGCCGACCTCTTCGGTCGCGGTCCGGAACACGAGGATGGACTCCGCGGGGTTCCCGGGGACGATGTCGTAGGTCAGCCCGCCGTTGCCCTCGCCGGCGCTCCCGGGGCGCTTGCAGAAGCCGAGGCGGAACTGGTCCTCGTTGTCGTAGTTGAGGAAGAGCTGGCTCGTCTGCCCCTGCACGCCGCGCGGGTTGTGGCAGTGGGCGCAGTTCACGTCGAGGTAATCGCGGGCGGCGCGGTCCACGTCCTCCGCGGGGACGGCCGCGAGACCGGCCTCCTCGATGGGACCGAAGTCGTAGGCCGCGTCGACCTCCGCCGGGACCCCCGTGAGCATGCCGAGCTCGCTCAGGTACTCGAGCTGGTTCCGCATGCCGACGCGCCCGCCGTAATCGAAGACGCGGTTGAGGTTCCGGGCCTTCGGGCCGATGGGCGTGAAGAAGGTCTCGTCGGCGCCGGGGCTCGTCTGGAGCGCGTGGCAGGCGCCGCACTGATTGCGCTGCGGGACGAGGTAGCTCGCCGTGAGGGCCTCGCCCTCGGCGTCGATGAAGTCGATCTCCCGGACCTCGCCGGCCGGCGAGAGGATCGCGTCCTCCTGAGCCTCGTCCCAGATGTAGGGCCAGTTCTGCCAGCCCTCGTTGCCGTGGATCAGCACGCGCGTCTCGATGACCTCCACGTCCTCGTCGGGCTGACGAAAGTCCGCCGGGAAGCTGAAGGACTTCACGATGACCGAGCCCACGGGGAGGTCGAAGACGCCCTCGTCGGTGTAGGTCATCACGGCGCCCTCGGGCACGTAGATCGCGCGATCCTTGAGCGCGTAATCGCTGAAGAGCGGCGTGTTCAGGTCGTAGGGAACGACCCTGTCGTTGTAGGCGAAGCCGGTCTCCGGATCCCATTGGACCAGGTTCAGCTCCGAGAGGCGCATCGGGGCCCGCGTCGCCTCGAGGTCGACGCGCACGGGGCCTTGGAAGGGCGAGGGCTCGGCGGCGTCGTCACCGCAATGGGCGAGACACAGGGCGAGAGCGAGGACGACGGGGAGTCTCATGGGCTTTCTTCTCGAAGCGCGAGAGCGAGGGCGCTGCGCCGCGGACCGGCCGCGGCGCAGCGGACGCTCAGGGAATCGTGACCTCTGCGACGGGCCCGCCGTCGAGCTCCGTGCAGCCGAAGGCGCCGAAGGGCGCCTCGATGCCGCCGAGGATCGGCCCCGGGGCCGCCTCGAGGTTGATGAGGCCGAGGGTGCCCCCCGTGTTGCCGCCGACGCAGAGGCGGTTGTCGTTGCTGTTGCCGGCGATGTCCTCGCCATCGAAGCTCGACTCGCCGATGCCGTCGTAGAGCACCGAGTCGACGGTGTTTCCGGCGCCGTACTGCAGGGCCACGATCTGGCCGAGCATGTTGGCCGTCGACGCCGCCATGCCCGAGCCGCTGTGCGAGTTGTTGGCGATGACGATGTTCTCGCTCCGGAATTTCGAGACCGTGCCGTCGGCGCTCCCGGGGAGGAGCCCGAGGTCCTCGTGCATGCCGACGAGGCTGGCCGTTTCGAGCTCCCACGCCGAGGTGTCGCCCTCGACGACGAGGCCGCTGATGATGGCGATGTCGAGGGTCTGGTTGTTCATGTAGGTGTTGCCGGTGATCTCCACGCGCCGGGAGGCCATAGCGAAGGTGCCGGTGCCCGGGGGGATCTCGCGGACCACGCCGCCGGGCGCGAAGTTCGCGCGGTTGTTGTTGATGATCATGTTGTCGCGGAGGCGCACGTCCCGGCCGACGATGGGGTTGCCCGGGAGGTCGAAGACGACGATGCCGCCCGTGTTGTCCTCGGCGACGTTGTCGTAGACGTCGGCGAACTGCGTGTTCTCGATCTCGAGGCCGGCGACGTTGCCGCGCACGAGGTTGTTGCGGACGATCACGTTCTCGCTCTGGCCGACGTAGAGGCCGGCGTCCGAGGCGTTCAGGGCCTCGCAGTTCTCGACGAGCACGTTCTGCGACTTCACCGGGTAGATGCCGTAGGCGCCGTTCGTGGAGTCGCCCTCGTTCGTCCAGGTCGTGCGGATGGCGCGGATGATCACGCCGTCGCTGTCCTCGACGCGGAGCGCGTCCTTCGGGGCGTCGAGGAGCGTCAGGCCCTCCACGCGGAAGTTGTCGCCGACGACGTCGAGGCCGTTGAACTGCGTCGTCCCGGTGCCGTAGTCGAGGGTCGTCTCGTCCATGCCCTGGCCGACCACGGAGATCCCGTTGGCGCGGATGGTCACGGCGTTGTCGAGCTCGAAGGTCGCCTCGGCGAGCACGAGCGTCGTGCCGTCGTCGAGGAGGTTCGCCTCGGTCACGAGCGTCGCCGCATCCTCGATCTCGAGGCAGGTGCCCTCGACGTCGGCGCAGGACATGTTCGGGAAGGCGTCGCCGCCGCCACCGCCCATGTCGGTGGTGACCATACCCATGTCCTCGCCGGGGTCCGTGCCGCCGCCATCGTCATCGCCGCAGCCGACGAGCGCGGCCAGCGCACAAAGGAAAAGCCAGTTCTTCATTTCGCATGCTCCGTGGCCCGCGCGTTAACGGACCCATGGCCGCGCCCGAGGCGCGGCCCACCCAGCCCAGGGCACCCCGCCCAAGGACCTTAACATACCCCCGGTATGCGGTACGTTCCCCGCGTGAGTCAATCCGGGACCCGCGATGCGACGGACCTCACGCGGGCCACGCTCCTGGGTGTGGCGCGAAGGACCTTCGCCGCGAAGGGCTATGCCGGCACGTCCCTGCGGGACATCGTCGAGCCCGTGGGCATGACCAAGGGCGCCCTCTATCACCACTTCAAGAACAAGGCGGAGGTGCTCGAGGCGGTCTACACGGAGCTCGAGCGGGAGCTCGTCGACGCCGTGGGGCGCGCCCTCGCGAAGGCGCCCATGGAGCCCTGGGCGCGCCTCGAGGCGGCCCTCGATGCCTTCTTCGAGGCGAGCTCGGAGCCGGCCTACGTGCGCATCGTGCTCCAGGAGGCGCCGGTGGTGCTGCTCGGGAAGACGCGCACCATCGACCAGGACGTGGGCCTCGCGCTGGTCGAGGAGCTCCTCGGCGGGCTGATGGACGCCGGGGAGCTGCCCGAGCTGCCGCTCCGCCCGCTCGCGGGCATCGTGCTCGCGGCCACCGGCGACGTCGCCATCGAGATGGCCGCATCGGACGACCTCGCGAAGACTCGCGCCGAGGGGCGAAGGGTCATCGACGCGCTCTTCGAAGGCCTGCGACGGCAGGCCCGCTGAGCCCGCCGGGGGCCCCGGTCGCGAGAGGCTAGGGACGCCAATGCACGCCGAGCGCGGCACCGACCACGGCTTCGGCGGCGCCGCGATGGCCCAGGCGCTGTAC
>JBCDGX010000399.1:0-5858 GCA_038750805.1 Myxococcota bacterium | reverse complement strand
GCGACGTCGACGGGGACGGGATCGCCGACATGGCCGTGGGCGCTCCCCAGGAGGCCGCCGGGAGCGGCGGCGGTCCGGTCGTCCGTGAAGGCGCCGTCTTCCTCTTCCTCGGCGGTGACCTCGAGGCGACGGAGCCCTACCGACTGCTGGACAACCCCACGGGCCAGCGCGACGCCAACTTCGGCCTCGCCGTCGCGGGCGGCGACGTCGACGGTGACGGCATCGCGGACGTCATCGTGGGTGCGCCGCAGCAGCGGAGCGGCGCCGACGCGGACGCGGTCGTCGGGGAGGGCACGGTCTTCGTGTACCTCGGCTCCCGGGCGGGGCCTCAGCGGCGACCCGACGTCACCGTGGACAACCCCGCGGACCAGCTCTTCGGCTTCTTCGGCCAGGCCCTCGGCCGGCCGGCCGACGTGAACGGTGACGGCTTCCTCGACCTCGTGGTCGGGGCCCCCTCGCAGGAGAGCGGCGAAGGCGACGACCGCGCCACCTCCGAGGGCACGGTCTTCATCCTCTTCGGCGGCGCTTCCGGTCCCCGGAGCGACGGGGGCGCCGACGGGGAGATCGACAATCCGACCGACCAGGCCCGCGGCTTCTTCGGAAGCGGGCTCGCGGTGCGGGTCGAAGACGCACGGGAAGACTCGACGATGTGGGCGTCACGCGGCCCGGCCCGTGACCTGGAGGAGGGAAGAGCATGAGTGATCTGGTGCGCAGGCCGTCGTGGCTGGCTCTGGCGGTGGTCCTGGCCGCCTGCGGCGACGGGGAGATCGGTCCGGCGGGCCCCGAGGGTCCCGAAGGCCCCGAGGGCCCCGCGGGTCCGATGGGCCCGCCCGGCATGCCGGGCCTGGACGGGGAGCCGGGAGCGCCGGGCATCGACGGCATCGACGGCGTCGACGGCGTCGACGGGACCGGCGGCGGCTCCGGCAGCGGCAACGTTCCCCCCGGGGCGCTCCGCCGGCCCATCGCCGGGCCGTCCAGCGGGCTGATCGCCGAGCTGAACGGCGGCTTCATCACGCAGATGTTCGACGTGGGCGCCTTCGAGATCATCACCTACGACCGCGTCTCCCAGCTCATCTTCGGGGTGGACTCGGATCGGGGCACGGTGCGCGTGCACGACCCGGTGGCGCTCATCTTCTTCCCGCCGCGCATCGCCGAGCTCCAGCCCACGGTCGACGGGGCCGTGGTGACCAGCAGCACGCTCCGGGGCGTGAACAGCGTGGACTCGGCGAACGGCATCCTCGCGGTCGCCGCGTCGGCCGATCCCGTGACCGACCCGGGCGTCGTGGCGTTCTACAACGCCGACAACCTGCTCTTCCTCGGCGCCGTCGAGGTGGGGGCCAACCCCGATTGCGTCGAGTTCACGCCGGACGGCTCGCGCCTGATCGTCGCGAACGAGGGCGAGCCGGACGCGAGCAGCATCGACGTCTCCGCCTTCCCGATCTTCGACCCGACGGAGATCACCGATCCCGAGGGGAGCGTCTCGATCATCGACGTGCCCGCCGTCGACGGGGACTTCACGAGCCTCACGGTCCGTACCGCGGACTTCCGCGCATTCAACGGCATGGAGGACGAGCTCTCGGCCGAGGGCGTGCGCTTCCCGGGGCGCGCCTTCAACCCGCTCACGACGGTCGCGATGGACTTCGAGCCCGAGTACGTGGCGACGAACGGGACGACGGCCTGGGTGACCCTTCAGGAGGCCAACGCCATCGCCGTCGTCGACCTCGAGACCGCGACGGTCACCGACATCTTCGGCCTCGGAGTGAAGGACCACTCCGTGCAGCGCATGGGCCTCGACGCCAGCGACCGCGACGGCATCGGCGGGGGCCCCGGCGTCAACATCCGCCCCTGGCCCATCGTCGGCGCCTACATGCCGGACACCATCAAGTACTACGAGACCGGCGGGCGCGGCTTCCTGGTCACGGCGAACGAAGGCGACGGGCGCGAGCTCGAGGTCGAGGTCGCCGGCGAGGACGAGGTCCTCTTCGCCGACGAGGTGCGCATCGCCGACCTCACGCTGGATCCAGGCGCCTACCCGAACGCCGCGGAGCTTCAGCGCGAGAGCGCGCTCGGCCGCCTCAACGGCTCGGCGGTCGACGGCGACATCGACGGCGATGGCGACATCGACCAGCTCTGGTCCTTCGGCGGCCGCTCCTTCTCCATCTGGGACGCGGAGACGGGGGAGCAGATCTACGACAGCGGCGACGACTTCGAGCTGCTGACCTCGGTGATCTACGGGACCAACTTCAACAACGACAACGACGCGAACGACGGCGATGGTCGCTCGGACAACAAGGGCCCGGAGCCCGAGGCGCTCGAGGTCGGCTTCTTCAGCTTCCGCTGGTACGCCTTCGTCGGGCTCGAGCGCATGGGCGGCTTCCTGGTCTACGACATCACGTCGCCCTCGGACCCGATCTTCAACTACTACAGCCCCGGCGCCGCCTTCCGGAACTTCGACTCGAACCTCGAGGAGCTCGTGACGAGCGGGAGCCTCGACCAGCCGGATCTCGCGCCGGAGAGCTTCGTCTACATCGACAACTTCAGCAGTCCGTCGGGGAACGGGCTCTTGCTCACCTCCAACGAGGTGAGCGGTACCCTCGGGATCTTCTCGCTTCAGATCATCGACGACCCGTGGGAACCGCGGGCCTTCTACGATCCGTTCTTCGAGCCCTGATGCACCCGCCCGGAGTCGGGTCTGTCGTACGAATAGCGACCGATGCGCCGCCCTCACCCCGGGATCTCCGCGGTGGGCGGCGCATCGACGCGGGGCCTCAGCTCGCGCGCACGAGGCGCTTCGCCACCCGGAAGCTGACCTCGAGGGCCTGCCGGGCGTTCAGCCGCGGGTCGCAGGCCGACGTGTAGTTCTGCTCGAGGTCGGCCTCGCTGAGCCGCTCCTCGCCGCCGACGCACTCGGTCACGTCATCGCCCGTGAGCTCGAGGTGCACGCCGCCGAAGTAGCTGCCGCAGGCCTCGTGCACGGCCATGCACGCGCCGAGCTCGGCGAGCACGTCGTCGAAGTTCCGCGTCTTCCGGCCGCTCTCGGTCTTCCGGGTGTTGCCGTGCATCGGGTCGCTGACCCAGAGCACGCGCTTCTTCGCCTTCTGCACGGCGTCGATGAGCGGCGGGAGGCCGTCGCGCACCTTGCCGGCGCCCATGCGCGTGATGAGCACGATCTTCCCGGGCTCGTCGTGCGGGTTCAGCACGCCGAGCAGCCCGAGCACGTCCCCCGGCGTCGCCGTCGGGCCGACCTTCACGCCGATGGGGTTCTCGATGTTCCGGAAGAACTCCACGTGGGCGCCGTCGAGCTGCCGCGTTCGCTCGCCGATCCACGGGAGGTGCGTCGTGAGGTCGTACCAGCCGTCGCGCCGCGGGACGCGCCGGGTCTGGGCGCTCTCGTAGTGGAGGTTCAGGCCCTCGTGGCTCGTGAACATCTCGACGCGCTCGAGCTCGCGCACGGGGCCGTCGCCCATCGCCGTCATGAAGCGGAGGGCGGCGAGCACCTCGTCGACGGTCTCCTGGTACTCGGCCTTCCGCGCCGAGCCGTTCAGGTAGCCGAGGTCCCAGTACTCCGGGTGGTGGAGGTCCGCGAAGCCGCCCTCGGTCAGCGAGCGCACGAAGTTCAGCGTGAGCGCCGCGTGCTGGTAGCCGCGGACGAGCAGCCAGGGGTCCGCGCGCCGCGCCTCGGGCGTGAACTCGGGCTTGTTGATCAGGTCGCCGAAGTAGCTCGGGAGCTCGACCACGGACCCATCGGGCATCGTCCGCTTCTCGAGGGGCTGGCTCCGGGGCTTGGCGTACTGCCCGGCGAGGCGCGCGATGCGCACCACCGGGCGATGACCGCCGTGCACGAGCACGAGGCTCATCTGGAGGAGCACCTTCAGCTTCCGCGCGATGAAATCCGAGTCGCACTCGAGGAGCGTCTCCGCGCAATCGCCGCCCTGGAGAACGAAGCGCTTGCCCTCCTGGGCCTCGGCGAGGAGCGCCTTGAGCCGCTCGATCTCGAAGGAGGTCACGAGCGGCGGGAGGCGGCGGAGCGCGGTCTTGGCCTCCTCGAGCTCCTGACGGTCCTCGTAGAGGATGTCCTGCGCGGCCCGCTTCTCGGTCCAGCTCTTCGGGCTCCAGTCGGTCATGGGCTCCCTTTGTGGCATCTCACAGGTGGCTTCGCCAGGAGATGCAGGGTCGATGGGGCCACCCCGCGGCGGCGCCATGGGCCCGCCTCAGAATGCGCGGCCCGGCTAACGCGTCCTTCGCTCGCGGCTACTTCCCGGCATGGAGGCGAACGTGAAGCGACGCATCAGCAGGACCCCCCGACGCATCTTCGAGCTCATGGGAGCGGCGGCGCTCGTCGTGGCTGCGGCCATGGCCGTCGCGCCGGATGCCGTGCGCGAGCTTCCCTTCCCGGCCATCGCCGAGGCCCAGGGCGGCGGCGGCCCTTACAACCGTAACGGGAGCCGCTTTGCCATCGGCGGCTACGACCCCGTCGCCTACTTCACGGACCGCGAGCCGACGCGCGGCTCGGAGGCCCACCAGGTGCGCTGGGGCGGCCACGTGTGGCTCTTCGCGAGCGCCGAGCACGCCGAGCAGTTCGAGGCGAGCCCGCGCCGCTACGCGCCGCAATACGGCGGCTACTGCGCCTACGCGATGGCCGACGGGCGCGCCGTGCGCATCGATCCGAACGCCTGGTCCATCGTCGGCGGCAAGCTCTACCTGAACTACAGCCAGGACGTTCGCCGGCGCTGGAACGGCGACCGGGCCGGCTACATCGCGCGCGCCAACGAGAAGTGGCCGGAGGTCCGGCAGAGCCTCTGACTGAGGGCGCGCCCGGACCCGCCGCGGGTAGGCTCGGGCCGTGCGCCCGGTCCTTCTCCTCTCCGTCGTCATGCTCGGGGCTCTCCTGGCCCCGGCGCGCGCGCGGGCGGAGCCGCACGTCGCGACCCTTCGCGTGGTCAACGACACCTTCGCCGGCGTCGACCGCTGGTACTCGAGCCGCCTCGAGCTCGCCGCCGCCATGAAGGTCACGGAGCGCTTCGGGGGCGAGTGGCAGCTCGCGCTCCGCGGCGGGCAGGTGCTCTACACCTCGCGGAACATCCAGCGCGTCGAGGCGCCCACTCGGGACCACGGCTTCGGCGCTTTTCTCTACGGTGACCTGGCGGCCTTCCATGGCCGGCGGCGCGGCCTGGCGGTGATCCGGCTACGTCTCGGCGCGCTCGGTGACCCGGCCTTTGCCGACCCGGTGCAAGACACGCTTCATCGTGTGCTCGGGGTGCGGCGGCCCCGAGGCTGGCCGAACCAGATCCGCACCGACGTCGGGGCCCAGGTCACGGCCGGTGGCGGCGGCTTCGTGCCCGTGCGCATCCGCGGCTGGACAGTGGCCCTTGCGGGGCTCGCGCTCGGCGACGCGGGCAACCTCCGCCGTCGCTTGCGCCTCGGAGCCGGCCTCTCCGTGCTTCGCGGCGCATCCGCGCGCGTCGCCCTCGAGGCACTCGAACCGGCGCTCCTGACCGCGCACGTCGCCCGTCCGCGGAGGCTCTCGGGCGGCTTCAGCGCCGGGAGCGTGCTCGAGCTCCGCCAGTACGACCGCTTCGTCGAGGCGGACGGCGCGCCGGTGCGCCCAGACATCGAGGCGCGCACGGCGGTCGCGGCCTTTCGTTTGGGCGCCACCCTCCGCTGGCGCCGCGTGCGCTGCTCCGGTGACCTCGCGCGGGCCGGCTGGGCCCTCGCGTATGCGCAGGTTTGGCGGCAGCGCACCTTCGACAACGTGCCGCGGCAGCGCCTGCATCCCGACTGGCACCAGTGGGGTGAGCTCGAGGTCCGCGCTCATTGGTAGGCCGCGGACGAAGAGGGAACGAAGCGTTGCGTGATGG
>JBCDGX010000398.1:0-5888 GCA_038750805.1 Myxococcota bacterium | reverse complement strand
CGCGTGCTCGAGGCGGTCGCCGAGGCACCAGTCGCCGCAGAGGCCAAGGCCCTCGACCTCATCGAAGAGGCAGCTCTCGCCGAGCGGCGTCGCCGTCTGGGCGTAGCGCCAGCGGTGTCCCATGCGCATCGGCGCGTCCGGGAGCGGCGCGCCCTGGAGCGGTTCGGCCAGGGCGCGAAACCGTCCAAGCAGGTCCTCGGCGATGGCGTCCTTGTCCAGCTCGAGATGCGCCGCGCTGTACACCGGCGACGCCTGCAGCGTCCACGCTTCGAAGCCGCTCTCGCGGAGGCCCGGGCGGCCCGGCTTGCTGCTTTCGCGGGCCATCCACGCCAGCGGGGCGTCGCCGTCCGTGCTCGCGGCGTCGAAGGGCACCTCGACGGTCCCGGCGAAGGCGACCATGGCCGTGAGGCTCGCCTGCACCTCGACCGCGCCCAGGCGCGCGGCAAAGCCATGGCCGGCTTCGGCGAGCAGGGGCGCGGCCTGGGCCGCCGGGAGCGCCAGCACGAGGCGATCAAAGGCGCCGAGCTCCGCCCCGTCCTCGAGGGCGACGACCCAGCCGGCGTCGCGGCGCTGGAGCCTCGCCACACGGAGGCCCTGGCGCATGTTCACGTCCGCCGCGAGGTGCCGCGCGAGCGCGTTCATGCCCGGCACGCCGACGTAGGCCTCCATGGCCCGCGCCCGAAAGGCGTCGCCCTCGAAGGTCCCGAAGCGCCCCTCCCAGGGCGCCAGGAGGCCGCGCTCGCGCCAGGCGCGCGCGTAGCGGAGCAAGATGGGGTCCTCGGTCGCGAGGAGCTGCGCTCCGTGGTCGAAGGACCAGCCTTCGCCCGCGCGGGTGCTGCAACGGCCGCCGGGGTGCCGCCGCCCCTTGTCGACCACCGTCACGTCCCAGCCGTGGTCCGCGAGCGCGCGCGCGCAGCTCAGCCCCGCGAAGCCGGCGCCGACCACGAGCGTGCGCGGCGGCGCCGGGTGGGCCGGTCGCCGCACGAGGTCCGCGTAGGCGGCCACGTCGAGGCGCCGGGCGTGCACCGCCGTCGGGCGCCCACGGACCTTCCCGAGCACGGGCCCCGGCGCCTTGGGCGCATCGAAGAGCCCGAGGCACCAGAGGAGCCCGCCGTAGGAGGCCGGATCGCGCCCGTCGAGGGCGTAGCGGTGGTTCAGGTCGATGAGCCGCGCCATCGCCTCCCGGGGCGAGGCCGACCAGAAGGGGATCGCCTTGCCCCAGGTCATCCGGACGTTGTTATGGAGCTCGCCGTGGCGGAGGAGCGAGGCCTGGCAGGCGTCCCAGAGCGCGTCCCCGGTCCGGCCGCGCGCGAGCGCCTCGCGGTCGAGGAGCTCCCGCGCATCGCCGCGGGCGGCGTCGAGGGTCTCCTGCGCCCAGGCCGGGATCGCCTCCTCGTAGCTCTCCGGGTCCGGCGTATGGAAGCACCAGTGGTAGGCGAGCTCGCGCCACACGAGGAGCTCGTCGAGGTACTTCGTCGCGCCTTCGGAGCCTTCCGCGAAGGCCTCCCGGGCGAGCCGGAGCGGGGAGACCATGCCGTAGTGGAGGTACGCGCTCATGCGGCTCACGCCGCGCTTCAGGGGGTCGTTCCGCCGGCGGCCGTAGGCGCGAAGGCCGCCGGATGCGACGAAGGCCTCCCAGCGCGCGTAGCCCGCGGCGCTTCCGCCGGGCGTGTGCGGCACGGGGCCGACGCCGTGGTCGATGGCGCACGACGCGACGAGCCCCGGGACGTCCGCGACGTCGGCGTCGCTCAGCGGCGTGAAGGGGAGGCCCTCGGGAACGAAGGGCGCGCCAGCGCCGGGGACGTCGTCCCAGGGCGCTCCGAGGGCGCGCTTGCGGTGCTTCTTGGTGGCGTTCTTGAAGCGAAAGGCCCGCTCCGGCGCTCGGCCGGTCAGCGGCATCGCGACCACGCAGGCCGTGTCGACCTCGAGCACGGTCGCCTCGGCGGCGAGCGCCCGGGTCCAGCCCGAGAGCGGCGGCACGGGCATGAGCTCGGTGACGACGAGCCCGGCGTCCCGCGCGAGCGTCTTCAGCACCGGCCCGCGCGTCCCCGCGGGGCCCGCGCGCCGCTCGAGGTGGAAGGCGTAGCCCACACCGCGCGCGCGCATCTCGGAGCGGAGCTCCCGGGCCCCTTCGAGGATGAAGGTGTGGTGGCGGTCCGAGGCGTACGGATAGCGCTCCGAGAGCGCGTGGTAGACGAAGACCGGGACGCCGTGCGCCGCGCCGAGCGTCAGCGCGACGTCGAGGGCCGGGTTCTCGTGCGCGCGGACCGCCGTGCGGAGCCAGTAGAGCACGTAGCGGGGCGCGCTCTCCGGCGCCTCTCCGAGGAGCCGGCAACGCGTCGCCAGGTGCGGGGGCAGCGTCGCCCCGAGCTGCGCCGGAAGGTCGGCCATGGCGAGAGCATCTGGGGTCGCCGGGGTCGGCGACCACCCCCGCGCGGCCGGGGAGCTCGGCTCAGGGACAGGGGCGCGGGCCCTCGCAGGCCGCGTCGACGACCTCGCGCCCGGCGCCGAAGGACCCGTCCGCGTAGCGCACCAGCCAGTGGAAGGCCGCGTCCCGGAGCGTCTCCGGGAGGCTCTCGTAGCGGAGGAAGCCGTCGATGGCCGGGCTGCAGACCTCGCCGGCGCAGCGCTCGTGGCGAAGGCCCGCCGCGCCCACGGCAAAGACCCCGCCTTCCACGAAGAGCGTGTCCGGATGCGTGAAGCGGAGCGCCGCCTCCTCGCCGCCGCAGCTCAGCGAGGCGTCCACGCGCCCGACGAGCTCCTCCTCGCCGCCCATGCCGCAGCTCGGCGCCAGATCCGCCCGGCCGGCGTCGTCGCAGGTCGTGAAGCACGCGGGCTCCGCGTCGAGGAGGGCGCTGACGGCCACACCATCGAGGCGCGTGATCGCGATCTCGATGCGCGGCGACTCCGTGTACACCCGGCGGAGGCGCAGCGTGCCGGCGAGCACGCGCTCACAGCTCCCGGCCTCGCAGAAGCGGGCGCGGAGCGTGGAAGCCTCGACCGCGTAAGTGCCGTCGTCCAGCTCGCCCAGGGGCTCGAGCTCGAAGTAGCGCGCCGGCTCCTCGCCGCAGGAAAACTCCGCGTCGGCTACGACGAAGCGGCCGTGCTCGGGCGCCTCGGCGCTGCAGGGCGGGAGGGTCATCCGGGCAGCGACGGGCACGAAGGCCGGCCCGGCGTCGGGCGGCGTGCCCGCGCCCATTTCGCACATGAAGCACGGGCCATCGACGCCGAGGTCCTCAACCACCGCGGCGGGATCGCCGCCGCAGGCGACGAGGAGAACGAGCGCGAGGACCTTCCGCATCCCGTGGATGTAGCCGACGCGGGGCCGGCGCGCCCCTTCAGCCCTCCGGGGCCGCGCCGAGCCAGCGCAGGTAGGCCTCGCCGCCGTCGACAACCGGCAGGGCGAGCAGCTCCGGGACGTCGTAGGGGTGGGCCGCGAGCAGCGCGTCGCGGAGCGCCGGGAAGCGCCCGCGCACGGTCTTGATGACGAGCTGGACCTCCGCGTCCTCGTGCACCTCGCCCTCCCAGCGATACACCGAGCGCAGCCCCGGTAGCATGCCGACGCATGCGGCGTGACCGCCTTCGACGAGGAGGCGCGCGAGGCGCGAAGCGACCTCCGCGTCCGGGGCCGTCGAGAGCACGACGAGGGGCTCGGCGTCGGTGGGGCTCATAGGCCGAGGATCACCGGCTCGGCGCCGGTCCGCACGATGATCTGCCCGCGATGGTCCCACCCCTGGAAGACGCGGCGCAGCAGCGCCCCCTGGCCGGGCTGTACAGGAACGCTCACGAGGAGGTCCGAGGGGCGAAGCCCCCGCGGGAGGCCGTTCAGCAGCTCGACGGTGGAGAGCGGTTGCACCGTCGCGTCCTCGAAGCGGAGGTGCTCCTCCGGGAGCGCGCCCGGCGCGAGCCGCCGGCCCGAGGGGCGACGCTGATCGAGGAGCATGCGCACGCGGTTTTCGCGGGGTACCAGGAGCGCGGTCATGCGCGGCTGCACCTGGGCCGTGCGCTCCGCGAGCAGGCGCCGGAGGTGCATCCGGTCCCCGTCCCGGACGGCCTCGAAGAGGCGCCGGAGGAGACCGAGGGCCTGCTCGTGCCCGCCGCTGAGCGCGAGGCCGAGGGGGCGCCCGGCCGGGCCCGAGGCCGCGGAGGCCGGCAGGTGGGTGATGGGGTCGCCGCCGGTGTCCGGGAGCGTCGGCTCCGGGGGCAGCGCGCCGCCGCCGCCGCACGCGACGCAGAAGGCCAGGAGGAGGGCGGCGCGGGCCACGGCGGGAACCTAGCAGGAGGCTGCCAGAGGCGACCCTTTGCAGCAGCCTGCCAGCCGGCGAGCGGGCTCGGGTCGGAACCGCGGGCGTGAGCGGCGGCTCAGGCCGCGTGCACCGTGGTCGCCAGGTTCCGGTCCACCTCGAGGATCGCGCCCTCGGGAAGCTCGGACCATTGCGGCGCGTCGCCGACCGCCCCGCTCGCGAGCATCACGAAGCGGAGGCTCTGCGGCCCGCCCCGCCCCGGGCTGAAGTCCGGCGGCGGGTCGTGCAGCCCCGAACGCTCCACCCAGGCCAGGGGCTCGCCGCGACGCAGCGCGAAGAGATGCCGCCCGTTCGTGAGCATCAGGTTCAGCACCGCCTTCTCCGCCTGCACCTCGGCCCCGAGCCGGTCGACCAGCGCGACGGCCGAGCGCAGGGCCCCGACCACCGCCGCCGGCTGCACGTCCGTGCGGTCGAGCTGCGAGGCGTCGTGGAGGAAGGAGAGGATCACGTGGAAGAAGAGCTCGCTATCGGTCTTGCCCCGCACGTTGCGCATCAGGAAGTCCGGGAGCGAGCCCGCCATGGCGTCCCGGATGGCCGCGAAGCGGTCGATGGTCCCCGTGTGCGCGAAGAGCCAGCGCCGGAGCCGGAACGGGTGCGTGTCGTGGGTGGTGAAATCGCCCACGGTGGGCTGCCGGACGTGGAGGATCACGCAATCCGAGCGGAGGTCGCCGGCGACGGCCCCCCAGTCGAGCTCGCCGCCGGGGGCCTGGGGCCGCTTCCGGTGGAGCACCTCGCCGTTCTGGTAGAAGCCGACGCCCCAGCCCGTCGCCCCCTCCGTCGCCGGTGCGACGGCGATGGCCGCGCGCTCCTGATGAAGCGCCGCCCCCAGCCGGTCGTCCCGGTTCGCCACGAATCCAACGAGTCTGCCCATCTGAGTTGGCGTTCCTTCCGTCCCGCGCGCTCCCCTGAGACGCACGAGACGCCGAGTCGCTTCAGCGCAGGCGTGCGTCAGGCCTCGACGTCTGCCTCGGGAGAGAGCGACGCGGGTTCCCTTTCCGCGGCGTCGGGGACCGGCTCGTGGGTCCCGCTCGCCGCGCGAACGTCGCGCTCCCCTCGGGCATGACCGAGGCCCCCGGCCGGGGGGTTGGCTTTCAAGAGCTCGGCGGTGTTCCGATGCGCCCGTCGATGGCCTTCCGCGACCATCCACCGCCAGGCCAGGAGCGACATCCCGGCCACCACCGCGACGACGAAGAGGGCTTCGAGGTCGACGAGGTCGAGGGACATGCCAGCTCCCAGCGCACGTGAACACGGTAACAGTGCCGAGGCTCCCCCGCACCCCCGATGAAGGGGTACGGAAGCGAATCTCTCGGTCGACGGGGCGCGTCGCGGGGCTACCCTTCGCGGGCCGCGTGAATCGCTCGTGCCCCGCTCCGGAACGCCGCGTCGCCGCCCGGATCGCGTCGGGGGCGCGGGGCCCACGCGCCCGCGCGGGCCGTACGCTCGGCCTGCTGGTGTGGGTCGCCGCCTGCGCGAGCTGGACCACGCCGGTCCAGGCCGCGCGACCGCTTACCTACGTGGTGAGCGCGGAGGTCGTGCCCGGCTCCGACGCGCAGGTGCGCGGGGAGCTGCGCGTGCGCGTGCGCG
>JBCDGX010000397.1:0-5916 GCA_038750805.1 Myxococcota bacterium | reverse complement strand
CGCCGAGCCTCGCGCTCTTCCGCGCGGACGTGCCCCTCGGGCTCGTCGCGCTCGTCGCGCGGGCGCTCCGGACCTGCCCGGCCCATCGCTACGTGAGCGCGCGCGTCATGCGCGAGGCGCTCCGCGCGCTCAGCCCTCGCGCTTGAAGGGCCCGCTCTTCGCGAGCTCCTCCATCTCCATCTCCATGGCCCGCGCCTCCCGCGGCAGGAAGTCCTGCACGGCGTCGCGGAGCACGGGGTGCCGAACCCAATGCACGCTGTGGATGCGCGCCGGCAGCAGCCCGCGCTTGATCTTGTGCTGCCCCTGCGCGCCGGCCTCGAAGCGGGTCGCGCCGCGCGCGATGGCCCGCTCGATGAGCTGGTAGTAGCAGAGCTCGAAATGCAGCATGTCGTGCGCTTCGAGGCAGCCCCAGTAGCGCCCGTAGACGTGCTTGCCGCGCTCGAAGTTGAGCGTGCCCGCCACGGGCTCCCCGTCGCGGAAGGCGATGGCGGCGAGGGCGACGTCCTTCAGGCGCTCCGGGCCCAGCTCGAAGAACTCGCGCGTGAGGTAGGGGCTGCCCCACTTCCGGCTCGCCGTGTTCCGGTAGACGCGGTCGAGGAAGCGCCAGATCCCGGGCGTGATCTCCGCCCCCTCGAGGAGGCGCACCTCGATGCCCGCCTCGCCGACCCGCCGGCGCTCCTTCCGGACCTTCTTGCGCTCACTCGAGCGAAAGGCGCCGAGGTAATCGTCGAAGCTCTCGTAGGGCGCGCCCTCGCGGTTCTGCCAGTGGTACTGCATCGAGAGCCGCGGCATCAGGTCCGGATGCGCGAGGAGCGCGTCCCGCTCCTCCTTCGTCACGTAGAGGAAGTGCATCGATGAGGCCTCGATCTGCTGCGCTACCTCGAAGGCGCCGACGAGCATCGCGCCGATCACGTCCGCGCGGCGCTTCTCCTCCGCCGGGTGCACGAGGAGCCGTGAGCCCGTCGCCGGCGTGAAGGGCGCCATCGCGACGAGCTTCGGGTAGTAGCGGGTCCCCACGCGCATGGCGGCGTCCGCCCAGGCCCAGTCGAAGATGTACTCCCCGTAGCTGTGCTCCTTCGCGTAGAGCGGGAGCGCCCCGATCAGCGCGTCCTCGCCGTCCGGCCCCTCGTCCCATACGGTCACGTGCACGGGGAACCAGCCCGTCCCGGGGCCCACGCTCCCGCTCGCCTCGAGCGTCTGCAGAAACGCGTGCGTCGAGAAGGGATCGTCGGGCCCGGCGAGGGTGTCCCAGGTCGCCGCCTCGATCTCCGCGAGGTCTTCGATGAGGCGGACCTTCATGCGGTCGTCGCCGCCTGGCGGAGAGCGCTCATGGAGGCGGGACATAGGGCGGCTTCGGCCGAGAGGGACCCCGTCCACGCCAAGGGACTCGACGCGAGGCGGCGCGGGGGGTACGCCGGCTCGGTTTCCGGACGGGTGGGCCGCGTTCGGACAGGCGGGGATTTCATGAGCCAGACCATCGAGATCGGGACGGCGACGACGACGTCGCGCAAGAAGGTGCTCTTCCTGGGGGCCGGGGAGCTCGGCAAGGAGGTCGTGCTCGAGCTCCAGCGCTTCGGCATCGAGGTCGTGGCCTGCGATCGCTACGCGGACGCCCCGGGCATGCAGGTCGCCCACCGGAGCCACGTGTTTCCGATGCTCGACGGGAAGAAGCTCCGGGAGGTCATCGAGGCCGAAAAGCCCGACCTCGTCGTCCCGGAGATCGAGGCCATCGCCACGGACACGCTCCTCGCCCTCGAGGCCGAGGGCCAGCGCGTGATCCCCACGGCCCGGGCCGCCCGCCTCACCATGGACCGCGAGGGCATTCGCCGCCTGGCCGCCGAGAAGCTCGGCCTCCCCACCTCGCCCTACCGCTTCGCGGACACCGAGGAGGAGTTCCAGGCAGCCATCCTGGCCATCGGGCTCCCCTGCGTCGTGAAGCCGATCATGAGCTCGTCGGGCAAGGGCCAGAGCACCGTGCGCACGGCCGAGGACGTCCCCAAGGCCTGGGCGATCGCCCGCGAGGGCGCCCGCGGCGGCGCGGGCAAGGTCATCGTCGAGGGCTTCATCGACTTCGACTACGAGATCACCCTGCTGACCGTGCGCCACGCGGACGGGAAGGGCGGCACCACGACGACCTTCTGCGCGCCCGTCGGGCACCGGCAGGTCGACGGCGATTACCACGAGTCCTGGCAGCCCCAGCCCATGACCGACGTGGCCCGGGAGCGCGCCGAGGACATCGCCCGGAAGGTCACCGGCGACGTCGGCGGTCACGGCGTCTTCGGCGTCGAGATGTTCGTGAAGGGCGACGAGGTCTGGTTCAGCGAGGTCTCGCCGCGCCCCCACGACACGGGCATGGTCACGATGATCACCCAGGACCTGAGCGAGTTCGCGCTCCACGCGCGGGCGATCCTCGGGCTCCCGATCCCGAACGTCGCGCTCCACGGGCCCGGGGCCAGCTACGTCGTGCTCGGTGAGGGCACGAGCCAGGCGCCGCGCTTCGAGGTCGACCCGGCGCCGCTCCTGCAGCCGGACACGGCCCTCCGCCTCTTCGGCAAGCCGGAGATCGACGGGCATCGGCGCCTCGGCGTCGGCCTCGCCCGCGGCGCGACCCTCGAGGAAGCCCGCGCCAAGGCGAAGGCCGTGGCCGTGGGCGTCACCGTGGTGCTCGATTGAGCGCGCACCCCGAGGTGCAGTTCCGGGGCATGAACTTCACGTCCTCGCTCCGCGCGGCCCGGCAGATTCACGGCGAGGCCTTCGGGGAGCAGGTGCTCGAGCGCGTCGCCGGCGAGGGCGGGGAGGCGCTTCGGCTCGGAGGCGTGGTCACGAGCGGCTGGTACCCGGTGGCCTGGTGGCGGGCCTACCTCGAGGCCCTCGACGACGCCCTCGGTGGCGATCCCGAGG
The DNA here is from genome assembly GCA_038750805.1 of Myxococcota bacterium. Lineage (GTDB taxonomy): Bacteria > Myxococcota_A > Polyangia > Polyangiales > Houyiibacteriaceae > CALCTH01. Next base: position 3,015 of record JBCDGX010000397.1, on the reverse strand, counting down.
CCCTGGCGCGGCTCGCCCGGACCGCAGCGCAGCAGGACCTGAAGCTCCTCTTCCGCATGGCGCGCCTCGTGCTCAAGCCCGAGGTGGCCGCGAAGCAGGTGCGGTTCGTGCACGGGCGCTACGTGAGGGGGGGAAGCGCCGAGGCCGTCGAGGCGCGGCCAGGCCGGCTTCGCATCGTGTTCCGCGAATGCCACGGCTTCGACGGGCGCTGTTGGCGCGATTACCTCGCGGGCGTCGCCGGCGTGCTCGAAGGGCTCGGGGCCACGGCGCCGACGCTCGAGGGCCCGCCGCCGCGCTCCGGGTCCTTCTGTGACGCGGTCATCGTCTGGGCGACCTGAGCGGCGCACGGCCACGCCGGGCGCCGCTTGGGCGCGGGGCGGCTACTCGGCCGTCGGACGGGTCACCCGCGGGCCGGCCTTCGGGTCGATGCGCCCGGGCCGCATGCGCGCCGCCAGGCCCGTGACCAGGCGGACGCCCCGCTTGAAGGTCCAGTAGGAGTAGGACCAGTTGAAGAACACGATGAAGCGGTTCCGGAAGCCGATCAGGTAGAGGATGTGGACGAAGCCCCAGGCGAGCCACGCCATGTAGCCTTTCATCTTGAGGGCGCCGTACTCGAGCACCGCCCGGGAGCGCCCCACCGTCGCCATGATCCCCTTGTCGAGGTACCGGAAGGGCTCGCTCGGCGTGTGCGTATCCGTCCGCTTCGCGAGGAGCTTCGCGACGTGCTTGCCCTGCTGGATCGCCACCGGCGCGACGCCCGGGAGCGGCTCCCCGCTCTCCTCGTCGACGAAGCACGCGCAATCGCCGATGGCGTAGACGTGCTCGTGGCCCCGGACGCGGCAGGTGCTGTCGACGACGATATGGCCCCACTTCGTCGTCTCGAGGTCGAGGTCCCGGAGGAAGGGCATGGGCTTCACGCCCGCGGCCCAGACCACCACGGACGCCGGCACGGTCTCGTCCTCGAGCTCGACGCAATCCACCTTCACGTCGAGCACCTTGGAGCCGAGGCGGAGCTCGACCTTCAGCTCGCGGAGCATGCGCTCGGTGGCGAGGCGGAGCTGCATGCTGAAGGGCGAAAGCACGTGGTCCGCCATCTCGACGAGGACGACGCGGATCTCCTCCGGCTGGATGCGCCGGTAGTCACCGGCGAGCACGTAATGGCCCAGCTCGCTGATCGCCCCGGCCATCTCCACGCCCGTCGGGCCCCCGCCGACGACCACGAAGCTGAGCAGCTCCCGGCGCTTGGCCGGGTCCTCGTAGCGTTCGGCTTCCTCGAAGGCGAGGAGGATCTTCTCGCGGATCCCGATGGCGTCGCGGATGGACTTGAGACCGTAGCTAAACTGCGACCAATGGTCGTTGCCGAAGTAGTTCGTCTCCGCGCCGACGGCGATCACGAGATCGTCGTATTCGGCCTCGCCCCCGTCCTTGAGGTGCACGAGGCGCTGGCCGAAATCGATGCGCTCGACCTCGCCGAAGAAGGTGCGGACGTTCTTCTGGGTCCGGAACACCGAGCGGATCGGCACGGCGATGGAGCCCGAGCCGAGGCCCGCGGTGGCCACCTGGTAGAGGAGGGGCTGAAAGAGGTGGTGGTTTTCCTTGTCGATCAGGGTGACCTCGACATGCTTGGCGCGCCGGAGGCCCTGCGCGACGCGCATGCCCCCGAAACCGCCACCGATCACCACTACGCGTCGACGCTCCGTCATCGTCCCTCCGCCCCGATTCCCTTCCGTGTCGCGCCCGGGTAGCCTCCCGCTACACGCGGCCGCGCGCTCGACCGTGCCATGACCCTGCTCCTCGTCTACATCGGGATCGCGCTCGGGTTCAGCTTTCTTTGCTCGATCCTGGAAGCGGTGCTCTTGAGCGTCACCCCGGCCTTCGTGGCCACGCTCGAGGAGACCAAGCCGAAGCTGCACGCGGCGGTGAAGAAGCTGAAGGCGGACGTGGACCGGCCGCTGGCGGCGATCCTCACGCTGAACACCATCGCGCACACCGTGGGCGCGGCGGGGGCGGGCGCCGAGGCCGCGAAGGTCTTCGGGGACGCCTACCTCGGGCTGATCAGCGCCGTGCTCACGCTGCTCATCCTGGTCTTCTCCGAGCTCATCCCGAAGACCCTCGGCGCCGTCTACTGGAAGCGCCTCGTGCCCTTCACGGCGAAGGTGCTGCCCTGGCTCGTCCGGATCCTCTCGCCCTTCGTCGCGATCAGCCGGCTGATCACGCGGGCGATGAAGAAGGAGGGCGGGAGCCACGAGACCAAGGTCTCGAAGGAGGAGCTCGCCGCGCTCGCGCGCCTCGGCGAGGCCCAGGGCGTCGTCGCGCCCTCGGAGAGCCGCGTGGTGGTGAACCTCTTCCGCCTGGGCTCGCTCCGGGTGCGGGACATCATGACGCCGCGCACCGTGGTCTTCGCGCTCCCCGCGGCGAAGACCGTGCGCGAGGTGCTGCCCCGCGAGGGCGGGGGCGGTGAGCCCACGGCGATGGTCTTCAGCCGCATCCCCGTCTACGCGGACGACATCGACGACGTGAAGGGCTACGTGCTCAAGAGCGAGCTCCTGCTCCGCGCCGCCCGGGACGATTTCGAAGCCACCATGGGGGACCTCGCGCTGAAGATGATGGTCGTTCCCGACACGCTCGCCGTGCCGGAGCTCTTCGACCAGCTCGTCGCCGAGCGCGAGCACATCGCCCTCGTCGTCGACGAGTACGGCGGCGTCGACGGCATCGTCACCATGGAGGACGTGGTCGAGACGCTCCTCGGCCTCGAGATCGTGGACGAGGCGGACACGGCCGAGGACATGCGTCTCGTCGCCCGCCGCCGTTGGCGCATGCGCCGCGAGCGCATGGGGCTCCCCGACGACGTGGCCCTCGAATCCGTCGCCCCGGCGGCCGTGGAAGAGGACGCCGCGAGCGCCATAGCCGCCGCCGCCGAGTCGGTGGTACCCAAGGGCTGATGCGTCAGGCGAGCTGTCCGAACTGCGGCGGGCCCATCGAGTTCAAGCTCGGCTCGTCCCTCGCGCAGGTCTG
>JBCDGX010000396.1:0-5932 GCA_038750805.1 Myxococcota bacterium | reverse complement strand
GGCCGCCGCGTCCCCGGCGCGTGTGGCCGCGACGTAGGCCTCGACGGTGGCCGCCGGCGGAGGAAGCGCGGCCGACGGAGCGCAGCCGAGGGCCAGGGCGAACAAAGCGGCGCGCACGGCGGGCACCATACCCGATCTCCGCGCACCCGCCGCGGGTTGGGGCGCCCGCGGCCGGTCGTCGACGGATCGACATGGCGCAGCGCACGAAGAAGCCGGTCGCCCCGCATCGAATGCCGTGAACTGGGGTTCACGCGGCGTCGGGACGTCGGCGCTCCGGTCGGCCCTTTCCCGCGGGATCATCGGTGGGACGGGGGACCGCACGGCCTGGCACGATGGTTGTATGAAGAGCGGGCGGGCCGCCCCGGCCCTCCTCTCCGAGCCGAACATGCCCGACGCTTCGACCTCTTTCTCCTCCCGCACCTTCCTGGTGCTGCCCATCCTGCTCGCAGGCTTCGCCTTCCTCGGCGGCTGCAAGTCGAGCGACCGCGCCTTCTGCGACGAGACCGGCTGCTACTCCTGCGACGGCCTCGGCTGCCGGCGCATCGAGCCGCCCGGCCGCCCGCCCTGCGCCGGCGACTTCGACTGTCCCGAGGGCAGCTTCTGCACGGACGTCGGCTGCGTGACCGAGTGCACCACCGCCGCCGATTGTGAGGACGGGCGCGATTGCCTCGAGGGCAGCTGCATCGAGCCCGGCGGGGACGACGACCCGACGCCGACGCCCGGCGATTGCGCCGTCAACGCCGACTGTCCGCGTGCCGACCTGGTCTGCCTCGACGGGGTCTGCACGGCGACGACGGAGCCCCGCTGCGAGCTCAACGAGGACTGCGCCGCGGGCTCGGTCTGCAGTGACGGCGCCTGCATCCCGCAGGGCGACGCCTGCCAGTTCAACACCGAGTGCGGCGCGGGTCGCGAGTGCATCGACGGTGAGTGCCTCGAGACCGGCTGCATGCGGAACCGCGAGTGCCCGACGGGCCTCGCCTGCGAGGACGGCGTCTGCGTCGAGGTCGTCCCGCCGACCCCGGAGTGCGTCGCGAACAGCGAGTGCGAGGGTGCCGAGATCTGCCTCGACGGCCGGTGCCGCGACGAGTGCAGCGTCGACGCCGATTGCGGCGCGGACCGCATCTGCCGCGCCGGCACCTGCCGCGCCGACACCACCCCGCGCCCCTTCTGCGAGAGCGACGCCGAGTGCCGCTTCTCCTGCGTGGCCGGCGTCTGCCGTACCCCCTGCACCTCGAACATGGAGTGCGCGGCCGTCGACGTGCAGTTCTCCTTCTGCCTCGAAGGCTTCTGCTCCACCTCGAACGAGGTCACCTCCGATTGCACGACCAGCGCCGATTGTGACGGCGACCGGGAATGCCGCGACGGCGTCTGCCGTTGAGATGACGAAGCCGGAGGCGCTTCCCTCCTCCGGGTTCTCTACCGCCAACACCACCGACTCATCCACCACTGAAACGCCGGGGGCGAGAGCCTCCGGCGTTTCTTTATGGGCGGGGCTCGGGTGCGTCCTTCGATGCAGGGAACCTCGGGCTCCGCGGGCTCCGATCTTCGGCCCGCACCGGGCGCGCTTGGGGCATGATGCCGCATGCTCCGAGCTGCACTTCTCCTCAGCCTCACGGCCTGCGCCACGGCCCCGGTCCCCGAGACCGCGCTCATGCCCGAGGCGCGTTTCGACGGCTATGCGACCATCGCCTATGCGGGCCAGCGGGAGAGCCCCGACGGCTTCGAACGCTTCCAGCTCAACGAGGAACAACGTGAGGTGGCCGTCGACGCCGCCCGGACGGCGCTCACCGAGCAGGGCTGGACGGTGCTCCCGCCGGCCCAGGTCGGCGACGCGGATGTGCTCGTCCGCGTCGGCATCGGCGCCCGCATGAACGAGACGCGCACGGTGGTCACTGCGGATCCGCGCCTCGGCTCGGCCGCCGTAATCGACCTCGACGTGCGCGATGGCGCGATGGTCGTGGCCTGCTTTGACGCCGAGAGCGGCGCGCTCCTCTGGACGGGCCAGCTCGTCCAGGAGCGCGCGTCCGAAGGGAGCCTCGCGACCCTTCGCCGCAACGTGACGGCGCTCTTCCGCGCCATTCCGCCCCCCGGCGGCGAGGACTGATCAGCGGGCGGCCGGCGTCTCGGCCGGGCTGGAATCGGCCGGCGTCTCGGCCGGGACGGCCTCATCCGCGTCCGCGGCCTCTGCCAAGGCAGCGGCCATGGTGCGGAAGTGCCCGACGAACTCGAGCATGGCGTCGCGCTGGGGCCCGGTGATCGGCGCCGAGAGGCGGCAGGCCTCGACCGCGATCACCCCGTTCGTCGCGAGCATCTCGAGGTTGGCGACGGTGATGCGCCCGGTCAGCTGCTCGCCGACGCGCCCGTCCGTGAGGCGCGCGTTCCGCACCACGCGGTTGATGCGTCCGCGCCGCCCGTCCGGGAGCACGAAGGCCAGGTCCTCGCAGCCGCGCAGGACCATGCGCTCGCCATAGCGGCGGAAGGCGACGAAGGTCGACTCCGGGTCCTGGCGCGGGCTCCCCATGAGGATGAGCTCGCCGGCGGCGCCGAGATCCAGCTCGATCTTGCCCTCATGGCGAGGCAGGGGGAGCTCGCCGCGCGCGGGAGTCTCCGCCGCCATCGTTGGCGCGGGCGCCGGCGCGGGTACCGAGACCGGCTCCTCGAAGGGCGCGGGTCGCGAGCGCTCCTCTCGGCTCCCGTCCCCGCCCCAGAGGCTGAACGCGAGCGACATGCCGAAGGTCACGTTCCGCACCTGGAACTCGATGGAGTCGAGGTCGACGGTGCCCTGCCGGAACGTGAAGAAGGCCTCCGGGTCGACGCTGACCCGCTTCCCCGCCAGCGCGTGCAGGCCGAGCCCGAAGCGGAGCAGGAAGCCCGTGCTGGTCGTGCGCTCGCCGTCGATGCTCAGCGTATCGCCGGCCACGCCGATGCCCGTGACGAAGTAGGGGCGGATGTCGCCGCGCGGCCGCATCACCTCGGCCTCGAGGGGGAGCGCGTAGCTCACGAAGGTCTCGTCGGTCTCGTCGAAGCCGTCGATGACGGGCTGGCGCACCACGCTCAGCGAGGGGCCGACGCCCAGCGAGAAGGCGGGCGAGAGCACGTAATGGAGCTGAAAGCCGAGCCCCCCCGAGAGCGGCTCGAAGCGCGTGAGCGTGGTGGTGACGCTGTCGCCGAACTCCACGTCCTCGACGCGCGTCGAGGACCGGTCAAAGAAGGTGGCGCGCACGGCGAAGCGAACGCTCCCGGGACGGCTCCGCGCGGACTCCGAGGGCTGCGCCTCGGCCCGTGGCGTGAGGGGGCCGAGCGACCCGGAAACGATGAGGAAGGCGACCAGACATGCCAAGCGCATGCGCCGGACGCTGGCATGGTCCGTTCGGTACGTCTCATCGGTTCTTCCGAGGGAATCCCCCGGTCGCTCCGCCGCCCGTCGCCGGGCTGGCAGCGTCGGGCGCGGGCGGGAAGAATTCAGTTCGCGGCGGGGGCGAGCGCACGGATCCGCTCGGCGATGAAGCGCTCGAGCTCGGGGATGCGCTCGGCTCCGGCCGTCACCCGCCGGGCGTACTCTGTTTCGAGGCGGCGATAGGTCGCGAGTGCCTCGTCGGTGTCGCCGGCTTCCTCATGGGCGCGTGCCTCGTAATCGAGAAGGAGCGGAACCCCTCCGTCGCTTGGTGCGAAGGCGACGATCTCGCCGATGCGGGTCGCGACATAGCGAAGTCGTTCGCGCCGCTGAGAGCTTGCCGGCATGGCCAGCGCGTCCCGGTGCTCCTGAAGCACCGCCATGATGTCGACGATTGTGCCGCGAGACCCGTCGGCCAAGCAGCACGGATGGCCCGTGTGCGGTACGCAGAGGGCTCGGAAGCCTTCCTCGCTCCGGCAAGCGAGACCCACCGGCGTGATTCCGCAGTCCCGCGCACTCAGCTCCTCGCCCATGCGCCGCGCCGTCGCGTAGTCGGCGACGTGTAGCGCCATCCGCCGGAGATCGCCCCACGCCATCGAGCCGAGCTTCTGCTCCCGAAAGTCGCCCGACCGGCAACCCCGTTCGGCGAGCGCTTCGAAGACCTGGCGCGCCTCTTCGAAGCGCCCGTAGTTCAGGTCGACGCGCGCGTTCGCGTACCGCAAGCCGGCATGCATGTCGGGCCAGCCGGGCCTTCGCTCCTCGGGAACGAGCCGGATGTAGGCCTCGCGCGCCTCGACGAGGTCCTGCACGACGCGCGGAATGGGAAGCCGCTCGACGCGCGGCGGCGTGCCCGTGGCGGGAGGCGGCGAGCGGCGGCCCCTGCCGTCGCCGACGTACTGCTCGAGAGCGGCGATCACCCCGTAGGCGGCGTACGCGCCCAGGCAGCCCTCGCTGCAGGCATCGCGCGCGGCGCGATGGTCGTCGGCGGCTTCGAGGTCGCGGCCGAGCTCCCGAAGAACCTCGCCTCGGAAGTAGTGGGTCCGGCACCACTCCGGTCCCGGCGGGATGCTGGGGATCACCCGCTCGTACCCGCGGAGCGCCTCCTCGTAGTCGGCACGCGCGCGTGCGCGCCACACCTCGCCCGCCTGGTAGCCCGCCGCGATGGCCGCTCGATGCGCCGCTTGCGCCGCCTCGAGCGCGTCGAAGGTCGCCGCCGTGAACCCGGCCGCATCGACGGGCGCGTCCCCGGGCTGCGGCCGGTCCTCGCACGCCTCCAGGGGTTCCGCGTCCGCAGCCTCCACTTGCGCCGGAGGTGTCTCCGCCCTTGCCTCGGGCCGCCGCCGGGTCGCGTCCTCGGCGGGTCGGCCCGTGGCCATCGGCGCCACTTCGCGCTCCGCCGTCACGCCCAGGGGCGCGGCCGCGCAGCCGAGGGCGACCCACGACCCGAGGGCGAGCGCGCGACGCATGGGACCAGCGTACGGACATCCTCGCCGGCATGCCCGTCCGGGATCCGGGCGCTTTGCCGCCGCCCACGCCCGCACGTGGATGGCGCCGGCGCGGGCTCGATTTCCGCCTAAGCTGCCCTCGCCATGCGCCTCGCGACGCTGCTCGGGCCGGATCTGGCGGCCCTCACCTCCGACCCGGAGGCGCTGAAGGAGACCTTCGAGGACTTCCACCCCGAGGACGTCGCGGAGCTCCTCGAGGACCTCCCGCCGGAGACCCTCACGGGCATCGTCCGCGCGCTCCCGACGGAGATGGGCGCGGACCTGGTCGAGCGGCTCAGCCCGGACCGGCAGGAGTCGGTCATCACCGAGCTCCGCCCCGCCGTCGCCGCCGAGCTCCTCGCCGAGCTCGACCCCGACGACCGCGTCGACCTCCTCCAGGAGCTCGAAGAAGACGACGCCGAGAAGCTCCTCGCGCAGCTCGCCACGGACGAGCCCGAAGCCCACGAGGAGACCCAGGAGCTCCTCGCCTTCGCGCCGGAGTCCGCCGGCGGCCTGATGACCACGGAGTACGTCGGGCTCCCGCCCGACATGAAGCTCTGGGAGGCCATCGAGGAGGTGCGCCGCCTCTCCCGGGAAAACGAGGCGGAGACGATCCACTACGTCTACGTGGTCGGCTACGGCGAGAAGCTCCTCGGCGTCATCAGCCTGCGGGACCTCATCCTCAAGGACCCGGGCCAGACCCTCGCGGACGTGATGAGCGAGAAGGTCGTCCGCGTGCCTCCGGAGACCGACCAGGAGGAGGTCGCCCGGCTCATCGCGCGCTACGACCTGACGGCCATGCCCGTGGTGGACCCGCAGGAGGGCATGCTCGGCGTGGTCACCGTCGACGACGTGGTGGACGTCGTCATCGAAGAGGCCACGGAAGACGCGCAGAAGCAGGGCGGCGTGGTACCCCTCGAGGATGCCTACTTCTCGACGGGGCTCGTCGAGTTCGTCTGGAAGCGCGGCATCTGGCTCATCGTGCTTTTCCTCGGCCAGCTGCACCCGGCCACGTTGTTGGAGCAGAACCGCGTGGTGCTGCTCGCGACCGTCG
>JBCDGX010000395.1:0-5933 GCA_038750805.1 Myxococcota bacterium | reverse complement strand
GAGGCGGCGCGGGCCTTCGGAGCCGCCCCATGAGCGCGCGCGGCCGGCGGCCCCTCGCGTCGATCCCGACGCGGGTCTTCGGGGCGTTCCTGCTCGTGCTCCTCGCCTTCGGCGGCGTCGCCGTGACGAGCGTGGTGCAGCACGACCGAACGGCCGGCCGGCTCCGGCTCCTCCACGAGGGCTACCTCCCGCTCGCGCTCCGCCTGAGCGAGGCGCGCACGACGCAATCGCTCTTCCGCCAGCAGCTCGCCCAGGGCCCGGAGGCGCGCAACTGGATGCAGGCGGCGCGGCAGGTGCGCCCCTCGACGCTGCGGCGGGTCGAGGTGCACCTCGAGCGCGCCGAGCGCCTCGCCGAGCGCATCGGCGATCCGGAGACGCTCCCGCCCGTGCGCGCGGCCTTCGACCGGGTGCGCACGGCGCAGACCGCGCTCACGCCGCGCTACGACGAGGCCTTCGCGACGCTCGAGGCCGGCGACGAGGCGCGCGCCTCGCGGATGCTCGCGGCCCTCGAGCCCGAGGAGCTCGCCATCGGTCGCCTCTACCGGGACGGCTACAACCAGCTCCAGGAGCGCATCGAGACGCTGAGCGCCGCCTCCGCCGAGCGCGAGCGGCAGGCGAGCATCGTGCTCGGCGTGCTCTTCGCGATGGCGCTGCTCCTCGGCGTGGCGATGACAGCGTGGGCGCGGGCGCTCCTCGAGCCGCTCCCGGGTCTTCAGGCGCGCGTGGCCGCCGTGGCCGAGGGCGACCTCAGCGCGCGCGCGACGGGCTCGCGCCGGGACGACGAAATCGGCCGGCTCACCCGGGACTTCGAGCGCATGGTCGAGGCGCTCGCCGCGCGGAGCGAGCGCCTCCGGGCGCTTCGGCGCATCCAGGAGCAGATCGTGAGCGGCCTCGGCGCCGGCGTCGTCGTGGTCGATGCCGACGGCCGGGTGCAGACCGCGAACCCCGCCGCGGAGCGCGTGCTCGGGCTGGGCGGTGCGGAGGGCCGAGCGCTTGCCGAGACCGCCGCGGGCCAGGCCCTCCCGGAGCTCGGCGCGCTGGTCGCCCGCGTGCGCCGCGAAGCCGAGCCGGCTCGGCGCGATGGCCTGCGCCACGCGGGCCGGGACCTCGAGCTCTACGCGACGCCCTTCGGGGAGGGCGAGGGCGTGCTCCTCGTCGCCGACGACGTGACCGAGGCGAACCGGACGAAGCGCCGGCTCATCCAGACCGAGCGCCTCGCGGCCATCGGGCGCATGGCCGCGCACGTGACCCACGAGGTCCGGAACCCGCTGAGCAGCATCGGGCTGAACGTCGAGCTCCTCGGCGACGAGATCGCGCTCCCGGGCGGAGATGCGGACGAGGCCCGGGCGCTGCTCGGGGCCATCCAGCGCGAGATCGAGCGGCTCCGGGGCATCACCGAGGAGTACCTCCGCCTCGCGCGGGTCCCGCAGCCGCACCTCGAGGCCGACGACCTCGGCGAGCTCGTGCGGGACATCGGCCGGTTCGTCGCCCCGGAGATGGAGCGCGCCGGCGTGCGCTTCGAGGTCCACGTGGAGGGCACGCCCGCCGTCGCCTTCGACGAGGGGCAGCTCCGCCAGGCGCTCCTGAACCTCCTGCGGAACGCGCGCGAGGCCCTCGGCGAAGGGGGACGCGTGAGTCTCGGCCTCGCGCCGGCCGAGGGCGGGGTGGCGCTCGAGGTGGAGGACGACGGGCCCGGCATCGACCCGGCCATGCGCGAGCGCATCTTCGAGCTCTTCGAGACGACGAAGGAGCGCGGCACGGGGCTCGGGCTGCCGCTCACGCAGCAGATCGTGAGCGCCCACGGCGGCACCATTCGCTGCGTGCCCGGGGAGGGCGGCGGCACGCGCTTCGAGATCCGGCTCCCCCTCGCCGAACGCGCCGCCGCCGAGTGAGGCGGCCGCGCCCTTGCCGCCGGCCAGCGCTGCCTGCACAACGCGCCCATGACCCGCACCGATGGGCGCTCCTTCGACGCCCTTCGCCCCATCCGCATCGAGCCCGGCGTGCAGCGCAACCCCGAGGGCTCGCTCGTCTACCGCTCCGGCGACACCGCCGTGCTCGTGGCCGTTTCGGTTAGTGAGGGCACGCCCGACTGGCGCGATACGGGGCTCGGCTGGCTCACCGCCGAGTACGCGATGCACCCGCGCGCGAACCCCTCGCGGCGGCGCCGGGACGGCCGCCGGGGCGGCGGCGTCGACGGACGCTCGGCGGAGATTCAGCGCCTCATCGGGCGGAGCCTCCGGGCCATGCTCGACTTCGAGAAGCTCGGCGAGCGCACGCTGACCGTCGATTGCGACGTGCTCGACGCGGACGGCGGGACGCGGACGGCGTCGATCTGCGGCGGCACGGTGGCGGTTTGCATGGCCCTCGGCCATCTCCAGAAGCAGGGGCTCGTGCGTGCGGGGGTGCTCCGCGCGCCGCTCCAGGCGATCAGCGTCGGGCGCGTCGCGGGCAAGCCGCTCCTCGACCTCTGCTACGTCGAGGACCGGGACGCGGAGGTCGATCTGAACGTCGTGGGCACGGCCGACGGGCGCCTCGTCGAGGTGCAGGGCACGGCGGAGGAGGCGCCGCTCCCGCGGGCCGAGGTCGACGGCATGCTCGACCTCGCCATGGCCTCCTTCGCCCGCATCCACGATGCCCAGCGCGAGGCCCTCGCGTCCCTCGGCGTCGACCTCGATCGGCTCACCGGCAAGCGATGAAGCTGCTCGTCGCCACCAACAACGCCGGCAAGCTCCGTGAGCTCCGCACGCTCCTGGCGGACCACGAGCTCGTGATGCCCAAGGACCTCGGCCTCGTGCTCGACGTCGTCGAGGACCGCCCGGACTTCGAGGGCAACGCGCGGAAGAAGGCCGAGGAGTTCGCCGCCGCGAGCGGCCTGCCCACCGTCGCCGACGACAGCGGCCTCGAGGTCGATGCGCTCGGCGGCGCGCCCGGCGTCTACTCCGCCCGCTACGCCGGCGTGAGCGGCCCGGGCAAGGACGCCGCCAACAACGCGAAGCTCCTCGAGGCGCTGGCCGGCGTTGCGGACCGCCGGGCGCGCTTCCGCTGCGTGCTCGTCGCCGTGCACGCCGACGGCTCGCCCATGGCCCAGGCCGAGGGCGCCTGCGAGGGACGCATCGCCGAGGCGCCCCGTGGCGAGGGCGGCTTCGGCTACGACCCGCTCTTCCTGCTGGACGACGCCCCGGGCCAGGCCATGGCCGAGCTCTCGCCGGCGGCGAAGAACGCGATAAGCCATCGCGGCCGCGCCGTGCGCGCGCTCGCCGCAGCGCTCACCTGACGGGGCGGCCGGCCGCGAAGTTACGACCAGGCCCACCCGGAGCGCCCCGGGTATGCTCCCTCCGTGCGCGTCTGCCCCCGATGCCGCCTTCGCTACGAAGACGACACGGTGTTTTGCCTCGTCGACGGGGAGGCGCTCGAGACCCTCTCGGACCCGCGTATCGGGACGGTGGTCGGCGGCCGCTACACGCTCGTCGACGTGCTCGGGCGCGGCGGCATGGCCACGGTCTACGCGGCGCAGGAGGAGGGCGGGCGCCCCGTCGCCATCAAGGTCCTCCACGACGAGCTCGCGGACGACGAGGTGCTCCGCACGCGCTTCGCGCGTGAGGCCCAGGCGACGGCGCAGCTCGCCCATCCGAACATCGTAGAGATCTACGACGTCGGCATGACGGCCGAGAACGTCCCCTTCCTCGCCATGGAGCTCCTCGACGGAGTCGCCCTCGACCAGCTCCTGCTCCGCGAGGGGGCGCTCGGCGCGGCGCGGGTCATCGCCTTCGGGCTCCAGATCGCCCGGGGCCTCGCCCGCGCCCACGACTTCGGCCTCGTCCATCGGGACGTGAAGCCGGAGAACGTGATCGTCTGCCGCGCGGACGACGGCGCGGCGGTGGTGAAGATCGTCGACTTCGGCATCGCCCTCGCGCCAGGCGATCCGCGCCTGACGAAGCGCGACGACTTCCTCGGGAGCCCGCGCTACACGGCGCCGGAGCGTTTCTGGGGGAACGCGAGCACGCCCTCGACGGACCTCTACGCGCTCGGCGTCGTGCTCTTCGAGATGGCGGCGGGGCGCCCGCCCTTCGAGAGCGAGACCCTCGCCGGCTACCTCACGCAGCACCTCGAGGCCGAGCCCCCGCCCCTCCGCTCGCTCGCCCCGGAGCTCCCGGCGCCGCTCGCCGAGCTCGTGCACGGGCTCCTCGCGAAGGACCCGGCCTGGCGCCCGCCGGACGCCCACGCAGTGGTCGAGAAGCTCGCCGCCCTCGCCACGGTCGCGCAGCGGCGCGTTCGGCGCGTGAGCACGCTCGAGACGACCCTCGAGCGCCGCGCGGGAGGGTCCCTTCGCCTCGGCGCCTGGGCCGAGCGCGCCGCCGCCTACGGCGAGATGCTCGACCGCGCCTTCGGCGAGAGCCCACCGCCGGCGCTCGCGGACCACGTCGCCGAGTTGCAGGGGACGGTCGCGCGGCTGCGCGCGCTGCAGGTTACGACGGCCGACCTGAGCGAGCGCTCGCGCGAGGCCATGGTCGAGCTCCAGCACGCGCGCGAGCGCCTCGGCCACGCCGTCGAAGTGCTCGCGAAAGACCTCTCGGAGCGCCGGCGGGAGGCGGGGCGCCAGGCGGTCCCCGGCGGCTTCGTGGGCGGATGGGCCGACGCCTATCGCTCCGCCCTGGCCCTGGCCATCGAGCTCGACGTACGGGAGCCGGAGGTGCCGACGGAGGACGGGCGGGCGGCGCTTCGCGACGCGCTCACGGCCTACGAGGGGTGGCTCGAAAGCACCGAGGACGAGGTGCTTCACGACCTCGAGTACCAGCTCTCCGCGCTCCGGAGCACCCTCGACAAGAAGGAGCGCGACGTGCAGGACGAGCGCGCACGACTGACGGCGGGGCTCGAAGCGAACGGCGAGCAGCAGCGGCGCCTCGAGGCGCGCCTCCTCGAGCTCGCGCGGCACATCGACAGGGCCCTCCGCCCGCGTCCGGAGCTCGCCGACCACTTCGCCCGCCTCGAACGGGCCGGGGCCCGGCACGTCGGCTCCGACGGCGCCTAAGCGCGAGTCACGACGGAAGCGCGATCGCCTCGACAGGCGTTGATGCCTCGACGAAAGCGGGGCGCTGGTCCGATTTCACGCGATTTCAGCACCCTAGCGCGTCTACTGTCCGTTCTGGTTGGAAATTTCCCGCACTATTAGCCGACTTTCCCCAAAAAGTTGCTACGATGTGCCCCATGGCGATGGCCCCGCAGGCGCAGGGGAACACCAGGGAGCTCCCCCTCGAGCGGGTCCTGTGCACGGCGCACGGGAAACGCCTGACGGGCACCCTCGTCGTCTGGGACGAGGGCGAGGGCCCGCCGGACCGCCTCGCCTTTCGCGACGGCTTCATCGAGCGCGTCTACGCCCCGGACCAGAGCACGGACCTGCTTCGGCTCTTTCGCCGCAAGGACGTGCCCTTCGCGTTCTACGCGGAGGACCTGATCGGTGAGGCAGGGCTCGCGCGCTGGGTGGACCCGCTGCCGCTCATCGTCACGTCGCTCCGGAGCGCCCTGAACGAGAACCTCCTCGCCCGCGAGGTCGCGCGGCTGGCCGAGCGGCCCCTCGCCGTGCCGCCCTCGCGCGTCGTGCGGCGGCTGAAGCTCACGCCGGAGGAGGTCGCCATCGTCCATCTGGTCGAGGCCGTGCCGACGACGGCGCGCGAGCTGATCCTGGGCACGCAGGAGCCGCGCACCGCTCGGCGCATGGTCTGCTTGCTCTCCCTGCTCCGTGGTTTCGGGACCGACGCCGGGCGCGCGTCCCCGGGCGCCTACGGGGGCTCGAGCTTCCCGCCGCCGGCCCCGCCGACGAAGCCCCTTGGTAGCCGCACTCCGCCGCAGAAGGGGGCCGTGATCGGCGTCCTCCCGGGCATCGGCCTGGGATCGAGCGGCGCGCTGCGCTCGCTCACGCCCTCCCTGGACACCGT
>JBCDGX010000394.1:0-5935 GCA_038750805.1 Myxococcota bacterium | reverse complement strand
GTCGACCTCGAGGGCGAAGGCCTCGCGCTCCCCGGCGCGCGGGTGGCGCGCGTGGGGCTCGCGGGCTTCGTCCGCGGGGCCCTCGGCCGGCCCGAGGTGGATCTCCGCGCCGGCGTCGAGCGCGTGGCGCTCCCCGGGGAGGGCACGGTGCTCCGCGGCCTCGACCTCCACGTGCGCGGCGGCCCGCGCCAGGGGAGCGGCGCGCGCTACGCGCTCACCCTGGACACGCGCGCACCGGCCGGGCGCCGGGCGACGCTCGAGGGAGCGCTTCGCCTCGAGCGGCCGCTCACGGCCGCTGCGCCGGCGGGCGTCGCGTCCCTCGAGGGCGAGCTCGAGGGGCTCTGGCCCTCCACGCTGCGCGTCGCGGCGCGCGAGCTTCGCTTCCGCGGGGACGCGCTCAGCCTCGAGGCGCTCGAGGTGCGGGCGGCGCGCGGGCCCCTCGCCCTCGACGCGGCGGGCTCGCTTCGGGGGGACCTCGCCGACGCCCGGCTCTCTCTCGTCGGGCTCGACGCCCGGGAGCTGCTTCACGCGGTTCAGCGCGCGGCGCCGGGCACGGAGGAGCGGCTTCGGGCGGAGCTCGGCGGTCTGCCGACGGGTCGCCTCGAACTCGAGGCGCGCGTGTCCGGGAGGCCCAGCGCGCCGGATCTCGAGGCCCGCCTCGCGGGCACGGGGGTGATCGTCGGTCCCCTCGAGGTGCCGCGCTTCGAGCTCCGCGCCGCGCACCGGAGCCTCGAGCGCGGGGCGCGCGCGGAGGCGCTGGTCGACGTGGCGGCTGCGGGCATCGGGACGCTCACCCTCGAGGCCTCGCTCGCGAGCACCCGCCGGCGCCTCGCGGGGCTGCTCCGGGACCCCGAAGCGCGCGTGGACGCGCGCCTCCTCGCTCCGGGCGTCGACCTTCAGGAGCTCGCGGAGCGCGCGAACGAGCTCGGCGCGGGCCTGCCACCCCTCGGCGGTGTGGTCGTCCTCGATGGGGCCGTGGGCGGCGCGCTCGGCGGCTTGCCCGACGGGCGCGTGGCGGCCCGCGCCGTCGCGCTTCGCGTGGACTACGGCGACCCCGTGGATTTGCAGGCCGACGTCGACCTCGGGGCGCCGAGCGGAGCCGCCGGGGAGGAGCCCGTGCGCCTTCGCGCGTCCGCCCGTGACCGGCTCGGGGAGCTCTTCAGGGGCGACGTGGCGGTGGACGTGGCGCCGCTCCTGCGGGGCGCGGCGTTCGCGGAGGCGCTCGAGCGCGTGCCCTTCGCGCTGCGCGCGACGCTCTCCGAGCGCCGCGCCGACGAGCTGCCGCGCCCCTTCGCGCCGGCTCTCGCCGTGCGGGCGAGCGCGGACGTGGAGCTCTCGGCCGAGGAGGGAGCGCCGGTGCAAGGGCGCGTGACGGCGCGGGCGGCCTTTCTCGACGCGGCCTGCGAAGGCGTCGAGACCCCTCCCGAGCTCGACCTGAGCCTCGCGCTCGGGGAGGCGCGCGGGGAGCTCGTCCTGCGCGCCGCCCTCGCCGGCGAGCCCGCCTTCGCCTTTCGCGCGGAGGCCCCGGCGCCGCTCCGGCGATGGGTCGGCATGGGCGGCCCGGCCGAGGCGCCCCCGCTCTCGGTCCGGGGCGGGGGGCGTGGCGTGCCCCTGGAGCACGTGCCGGTCCTCTGCGAGGACGCCGCGGGCACGCTCGATCTCACGCTCGACGCCGCCGAGCTCGGGAGCTCGGAGCCGCGGGTGGCGCTTCAGGCGACGGCGCGGGGCGCGCGCGTCCGCGGGGCGGCGCCGATCCTCGTCGGGCTCCAGGCGGCGCTGAGCGGCGCGCAGGCGGACCTCGACGTGCGCATCGTCGAAGGCGAGCGGCCGGCCCTCACGCTGGTGGCCGCGGCTCCCCTTCGGACCCCCGCGGGCGTGCCGGAGCTCGATCCCGAGCGCCCCTGGAGCCTCAGCCTCGACGCCGACGCCGCGCCCTTCGCGCCCCTCGTCGCGGCCGTGCCCGACGTGGTCGACCCCTCCGGGGCGCTTGATGGGGCGCTCCGCGTCGGCGGGACCGGCGCGACGGTCACGGACGCCTCCGGGGAGCTTCGCTTCGACGCGGTGGCCTTCACGATTCGCGAGCCCTTCCAGCGCATCCAGCGCCTCGACGGAGGCCTCGCGCTCCGCGACGCGGACGCCGGCGGGCGCGGCCTCGTCTTCGAGGGCCTGCGGATACGAGACCGGGATGGCTCGGCGTCCCTCGACGGGCGCATCGACACGGACGCGTCCTTTCGGCCGCGGAGCGCCGGGCTGACGCTCGAGATGCGGCGCTTTCCCGTCCGCGACGAGGGCATCCCCATCGCCTACGTCGACGCCACCGCCCGCCTCGACGCGGAGGTGCGCGAAGGGCTGGCCCAGGCCCGGGTCCGCATGCGGAACGCGGCCGTGGCCGTGCCGCCGGACGAAGGCCGCGTGGCCCTCGGCCTCGCCGGCCATCCGGACGTGACCTACGAGGACGAGCCGGGCTTCGGCGCGGCGCCCTTCGCCGCCGCGCTGCCGGAGCTCGAGGCCCCCCCGGACGAGCGCGAGGAGGAGGACGACGACGCGCTCCCGCACCGCCTCGTGCTGCGCTTCGAGAGCTCGCCCTTCTTCGTCCGCCGGGACGATTTCGCCATCCAGCTCGAGCCCGACGTCACCGTGCGGGCGGACGCGGAGCGCGCGACGGTCGGCGGCCCGGTCATCGTGCGGCGGGGCTACCTCGAGCTGCTGGGCAAGCGCTTCGAGCTCCAGCGCGGAGAGATCCTCTTCACCGGCTCGGCGGAGATCGACCCGGAGCTCGATCTGACGGCGCGCCACGAGCTCGGAAGCGACGAGACCGTCGGCGTGCGCATCACGGGTACCCTCGTCCGCCCGGAGCTCGCCTTCACCTCGAGTGAGGAGGGCCTCACGGAGCAGGAGATCCTCGACCGGCTCGTGCGCGGGCGGCAGAGCGGCGGGGCGGACCAGACGGCGAACGACCAGGCCCGCTCGGTGCTCGCGGGGCTCACGGCGGGCTTCCTCTCGCAGATCGCCCGGCGCCGCTTCGGCAGCTACGTGCCGGTCCTCGCCATCGAGAGCGACGGCACGAACCAGGCGCAGGTCCGCGCGGGCTTCAGCCTGGACCGGCTCATCCCGCGCTGGCTCGAGCCCGTGCTCGAGGGCGTGTACGTCGAGGGCGTGTTCGGCGTCGAAGGGGAGGGCGAGGACGCCGAGCAGACCGGCGCGTCCTTCAGCACCTCGGCGCTCATCGAGCTCCTCTTCCCGCGGCGCTTCGTCGGGACGGCCGTGGTCGACCAGCAGGCGAACTGGTCCATCGACGTGACGTGGGAGCCATGAGGCGCGCGCTCCTCGCCCTGCTCCTGCTCGCCGCGTGCGGGCGCATCCCCGCGGACCGCTACGGGGTCGCGCGCGTGCAGCTCGAGGGCGTCGAGCACTTCGATCCGCTCGCGCTCGAGAGCTGCCTCGTGACGCGGCCCCGGCCCCGCGTCGGCCTCACCCTCGGCCTCGGCGATCCGGTCTGCGGCGAGCCGCCCTTCGACGAGCCCCGGCGGAAGGTGGCCCTCTGGTCCTGGCCCTGGACGGCCTGGCCGCTCTTCGACCGGGTGATCTTCGAGCAGGATCTCCGGCGCGTGGAGCGCTGGTACGCGGCCCGCGGCTACCACGACGCCCGCGTCGTGCGCTGGTCCGTCGACCCGCCCGCGGCCGCCGAGCACGACGAGCTCGATGCGAGCGTCGCGGAGCCGGGCTGCGAGCGCCGGCGCCGTGCTCAGGGCTGCCGGGTGCGCGTGCTCATCGAGGTCGAGGAGGGCGAGCCGACGCTCGTCGGCCAGGTCACGCTCCGCGGCGAGGAGCCGCTCCCGGACCGGATCCAGGCGCGGCTCCGGGCGGCGCTCGGACCGCTGAACGATGCCCGCTGGGACGAGGCGATTTACGAAGACGTGAAGAACGACCTCGCGGGAGTGCTCGCCGCCGAGGGCTACGCGCGGGCGCAGGTCGAGGGGGACGTCCGCGTCGACCGGCCGAGCCGCACCTCGGTGGTGCATTTCCGCGTGCGTCCGGGTCCGCCCTGCGTGTTCGGCGAGCTGATCCTCGGAGGGGAGGACCGCCTCGATCGGCGCCGCATCGTGGCGGCGGCGAACGTGCCTACGGGCGAGCCCTTCGACCAGGAGACGGTGCGCGACACGCAGCGGGCGCTCGTCGAGCTCGGGGCCTTCGCGTCCGTGACCGTCGAGCCCGTGCTCCCCCCGGCGGGCGACCCCGAGGCGAACGTGATCGACCTTCGGGCGCGCGTCGTCCCCGCCCGCAAGCACCGCTACCGCCTCGGCGCCGGCGTCGCCGTGGGTCAGTTCCAGCGCGACTTCGACGGCGGCCAGACCTTCAGCCAGCCCCAATGGGATCTCCACGGCACGGTGCGCTACGAGAGCCGGGACACCTTCGGTGGCCTTCGGCGCCTCTCCATCGAGGACCGGCCGGCGCTCGTCTTCGCGGACGTCGAGTTCCCGGAGACGCGGGCGCCCCGCTTTGGCAACGTGGTGCGCATCGAGCTCGCCCAGCCGGGTTTCCTCGAGCCGCGGACCACGCTCACGCTCGGCGCCGAGCACGATTACGGGCCGGACCCCTTCGACGTCTTCCTGCGCCACGCGGTGCGGCCGCACCTCGCCGTCGAGCGGCGCTTCTTCCAGCACCGGCTCCTGCTCCGCGCCGGCGTGCGCTCGGAGTTCTATCGGGTGCCGCCGGGGCAGACCTCGGCGAGCGACGCGGGCATCCCGGCGAACTACGACCTCACCTACTTCGAGCTCCACGCGGCTCTCGATCTCCGCGACAACCCCGGGCGGCCGCGGCGCGGCATGCTGCTCTCCGCGACGATCCAACAGGCCGGGGACGACGTGCTCTCGAGCTGGCGCTTCACGCGCATGCTCGGGGACGCGCGGGGCTACTTGCCGCTCTTCGGGCGCCGGCTGATCCTCGCGGGCCGGCTGCACCTCGCGGGCATGTACATCTTCTCCGTGGACTCGGGCCTCGACGTGAACCAGCGCGAGGTCGGGCCGCGCAGCCTGGTCATCCGCGGCGGTGGCTCCGTCGGCAACCGGGGCTTTCTCCCGGGGCGCCTCGGCGACGGGAGCGATGGCGCGGTGCGTGCGTGGCTGGCGAGCATCGAGCTCCGCGCCGCGCTCGGCGAGGACCTCGAGCTCGCGGTTTTCGCCGACGCGGGGGACGCGAGCCGGGACCCTCGGCTCCGCTTCGACCACCCGCAGCTCAGCCTCGGCGGGGGCATCCGCTACTACACGATCGTCGGGCCCATCCGCCTCGACGTGGCCTGGCGCGTCCGGGGGGCGCAGGTCTTCGGGACGGACGAGCGGGACGCCCGGCAGCCGGAAGACGACACGAACATCGGCATCTTCCGCTACTCCGGGCGCCCGGGCGCTCTCCACATCACGATCGGCTCGGCGTTCTGAGCACGCCGGGCCCGCATCTCAGTCGACGCGCTGGCGCAGCACGACGGTCTCGTTCGGGCTCGCCGCGGCCGGATCGGACTCGGCGGTCACGATGAGCTCGAAGACCTCGTGCGGGGTCGTCGTCTCGAGGTGCCCCTCGCGGTCGTCGTCGTCGTAGTTGAGCTGACCGAGGAGGAGGATCGCCTGCCCCTCGGGGCGGAGCCACACGAGGTAGGTCGTGGCGCTCTCGCTCACGCGCGCGGGCGGCGGGAGGTTCTCGACGTCGAGCTTGATCTTGAAGTTCGCGCCGTCCTTCGCCACTTCGAGGTTGGCGTCGGTGCCGACCGTGCGGTCCGTGCCGACGAGCTCGTAGCTGCGCGTGCCGCCGCAGGCCATGAGGGCCGGCGCCGCGAGAACCACCGCGAGGAGAAGGGAAAGGCCAAGGGGAGCAGTCTTCTTCATGGGGACTCCGTTCGCGGGGGGTGCACGAAATCCCCCGGCCTTTCCCTTCTCCTCGCGGT
>JBCDGX010000393.1:0-5943 GCA_038750805.1 Myxococcota bacterium | reverse complement strand
GCGAGCACCTGGGCCTCGCCGGCGGGGAGCGTGGCGGTTCCGCGGTAGGTGCGCCGCCCGGGCGTGGCCTCGTCGGGGGTGAGCGCGACGTCCGCGCCCGCGAGGCGGATGCCGAGGCGCAGGTAGGGCACGCCCCGGTCCGCGCCCTCCCCCTCGCCGAGGCGGATCGCGACCTCGCGGCTCTCCTCCTGGGGCGCGAGCACGAAGCGCTGGCGCACGAGCGCGAGCCCCGGCGCGACGTCGACGAGGATCTCGGCTTCGGTGACGTCGACCTCGAAGGCGGCGGCCTGCACGATGGCCACGCCCCCGGGATCCTGCGCTCGCGCGACCGGGCCGAGGGCGGTCACGAACGTGGCGACGAGAAAAAGGCTCC
This sequence comes from Myxococcota bacterium, assembly GCA_038750805.1. Classification (GTDB taxonomy): domain Bacteria; phylum Myxococcota_A; class Polyangia; order Polyangiales; family Houyiibacteriaceae; genus CALCTH01. Next base: position 5,570 of record JBCDGX010000393.1, on the reverse strand, counting down.
GCGCGCTCATGGCGCGGGAGGGTACCGGTTTCCTGATCGGCTCGGGGCGGGCACGCTCCCACCATGCGAAAGGCGAGGCCATGAGCGAGAGGAGCAAGCCGCCCCCCGTGCCGGGATCGACGCCACCCGGATCGCCCGGGGCCGAATCGCCGCCGCGCTCCCGGCCCGCCGCCAGCGCCCCGCCCCCGCCGGTCCCCGCGGACCGGCAGCACCGTCAGGAGCTCGCGAAGCAGGCCATGCGCCTCCGCGACGAGCAGCTCCGGGCGCGCGTCGTCTACGTCGACGCGACGCTCGAGACGAACGCCGAGCTCGACAAGATCACCGAGAAGGTCGTGGCGGACCTCCAGGAGATGCAGCGCGCGGGCATGGAGGCGCGGACGCCGAAGGAGGCCGGCGCCACGGAGAAGCAGCTCGCCGCGGCGCTCCAGGAGCTCCTCGAGAAGATGGTCTCGGCGCGCCGTGAGTACTTCATCCGGCACAAGATCCAGCTCATCCAGCGGCGCATCGCGAACCTCTATTTCTCCGCCGGGGGCACGCGGAGCGAAGCGCACGGCGACGTGACCTACGCCTACGGCGACGAGGCCGTGCTCGCGGCGCTCCAGGCCCACGGCGCGCCGGTGCTCGCGGCCCTCGAGGGCTTTCGCTACCGGAGCCCGGAGACGAAGGCGCAGGCCGTCGAGCGCTGGCGAGGCTTCGAGCGCCGGCTCCAGAGCGACGTGCTCGCGCGGAGCCGGCCGGAGCTCGAGCGCCTCCTCGCCGTGTACTCGGACGTGCTCCTCGCCTTCCTCATGGAGGACTTCCGGAAGGAGCTCGAGGCCTTCTCGGCGGAGGTCGTCCAGGAGGCGCGCGTCGCGCAGGGGAGCGCGCACGTCTACAAGATCGGCGAGAAGCAGTTCGGGCGCTTCCGCGAGGTCTTCGAGCGGAAGTTCATGACGCGACTCCTCAGGAGCGTGCAGGAGCCCCTCGCGACGCGGCTCCGGGACGAGCCGGACCACGACTATCAGGCGGCGACGGTGCGCTTCGCGGCGGACCCGCAGATCTACACGGAGATCTGCAGCGTCACCTGCAACAGCGTCTACGACTACCTCCACGGCGAGGGCTTCCTCGACCTGCCGGTGACCTGGCAGAAGGAGCTCTACGCCGAGTGAGCGGCGGGTGCGTCGCGGCTGGGCGCGGTGCTCAGCGCGCGCCGAAGCCCTTGCCGACGAGCTCCTCGCTCCGGTCCGTGGCCGGCGGCGGCGCCGGGCTGAGCGCGGCGACCTCGGCGTAGAGCGCGTCGTCCATGCCGACGTCGAGGGCGCGGAGCGCGGGCGCGAGCTGCTCCACGTTCCGGGCCCCGAGGAGCGGCGCCGTGACCGCGGGATGGTGCGCCACCCAGGCGATGGCGAGGCTCACCGGGTGGATGCCCCGCTCCTTCGCGAAGGCCGTGAAGGCGCCGGCGACGCGGCGATAGCCCGCCTCGCCGTAGCGCGTCGCGTACATGGTGGACTCGTCGAAGCGCCCGCGCGCGTCCCCCTCCGCGCCGTACTTGCCCGTCAGCAGCCCGCCGGCGAGCGGCGAGTAGGGCAGCACGCCGAGCCCCTCGCTCTCGGCGAGGGGAAAGAGCTCCACCTCCGCCTGGCGCTTCACGAGGTTGTACATGGGCTGCATCGCGACGACGGGCTGGTAGTCGCGCCGGTCGGCGACGCCGAGGGCCTTCATGGTCTGCCAGGCGGCGAAGTTGCTGACCGCCGGGTAGAGCACCTTGCCCTGGCGGACGAGGTCCTCGACGGCGCGGAGGCTCTCCTCGAGGTCCGTGCGCTCGTCCCAGCGGTGGAGGAAGAGCACGTCGACGCGGTCCGTGCCGAGGCGCTTCAGCGAGGCCTCGACGGAGCGCACGAGGTGATAGCGCGACGAGCCCCGCTCGTTCGGCCCCTTGCCCACGGGGAAGTAGGCCTTCGTGGTGAGCACGAGCTGGTCCCGCTCGCCGGCCGCGAGGCGTCCGAGGATGCGCTCGCTCTCGCCGCCGGCGTAGACGTTCGCGCAATCGAAGGTGTCGACGCCCGCGTCCCGGCAGGCCGTATAGACCGCCCGGCTGGTCGCCTCGTCCGCCTCGCGGCCGAAGGTCATCGTCCCCAGCACGAGCCGCGACACGCGCACGCCCGTGCGCCCGAGAAAGCGCGTCTCCATGGGGCGCGACGCTAGCAGTAACTGTATTTCGCCGGGCAGGCGGGTCCGGTTGTTGGAGAGGGCGGGAGGGTCTACTTCCCGCCGCGGAAGCCGCCGTACCAGAAGGCGCCGCCCACGCCCGCCGCGCGGGCAGCCGGGGGAAGGGCGCGGCGCTCGTAGCTCGAGGCGCCGGGGTCGATGCCCTGCACGTTCATGTACCCGTAGCCGCCGAGCACGACGAGGCCGAAGAGCGGGTAGAGGAGCCGGAGCATCGGGGCGGGACGCTAGCACCCGTCGGCCGCGCCGAAAACGCCAGGCTCAGGGCACGCGGCGCGCGACCCAGGCCTCACCGCAGCGCTCGAAGCTCCGCCGGTCGGTGAGCTCGAGGACGAGGAGGACATCGTTCTCGTCGAGGGCGTCGGGCGGAAGCTCCGTCACTTCGGGATCGACCAGGAAGTCGCTGATGACGTCGACGTGCAGCCGGTACTCGAAATCGTCGTCGACGCTGCCGCCACGGCACACGGTGGTGGCGTTGTCGTTGTCGTGATTCGGCAGCACGAGGTCCTCGGGGCGCCAGCGATCGAAGCCGCGGCGGATGTCACAGCGATGCGTCTGGCAGTCCTTGCCGCCGATGCGGGCGCCGGAAACGACGGCCTCAGAGCGGATCTCGACGGACACGAGGCTCTCGAAAAGCGGGCCTTCGCAGGCCGGGCGACCGTAGCCCTCGAAAGGCGACCCGAGGGAAGCGATGACGCCGCTGGGCCGGGTCCGCACAGAAGCTGGGTCGTTCGGGATGCGGCGGACGAGCTCGTAGCTCAGCCGCACGCCGGCCCCGGCGCCGGGAACGCAGGGCGCGTAACCGCAGGCCGCGAGGGGAAGGGCCAGCGCGAGCAGGAGGAGCGCCGGGAGCCGCCACGGCACCGCGAAGGGAGAGCCCATGCCGGGCCCAAGGTGCCCCACGCGGGGGCATACCGCACGGACCGCGCGCGCATCGCGGCCCAGCGGGCGGGCGACCCGAATTCGTGTGACCGATGTGGCACAACACGTTTTCGTTGGCCTTTTTGGCGCGCAAAGGCCTTCGATGCGCTCATGAACGCTTTTTTGCGGCGCAAGAAGGCTTCGAATCGCTCATGAAGGCCTCTGCGCAGCAGCACTGGCGTTCCTGAGCGCTCGAAGTGCCGAAACTGCCGTCGAGCTCCCTTCATGAGCGCTTCGAAGGCGATTCGAAACGCATCGAGCCGTTCATGAGCGCTTCGAAGGCGATCCGAATCGCATCGAGCCGTTCATGAGCGCTTGGAACGCGATTCGAGGCGCATCGAACCGTTCAGGAGCGCTTGGGAGGCGTCGAACGCCGCCGCGACGCGCTCGTGAGCGCTTCGCGGGCCGCGCGCCACGACCGGCGGCCGATGGGCGTCGGCGAGACCTTCGCGCGACGCACCCGCGGCTCGTGACCGCGTGAAGCGACTCAGCCGTTCTGCGTCACGTTGCTCTTCTGGTTCCGCCGGCTCTCGAAGCCCGCGTAGCGGAAGAAGATGAGCAGGAAGGGCACCACCAGCAGGCAGAGCGCGCAGAAGAAGCCCATGCCGCTCGTCACGCCCGATTGCACCGTCACGCGCAGCGTCGGCGCCACGTTTCCGAGCGGACCGCCGGGCTGCGGGAACGAGGTCCAATAGGGGTCGAGGCGGAGCCGGTAGGTCCCCGCCGGCACGCGCGGCAGGTAGGTGGTGTCGTTCCGCGAGCCCTCGCTCCAGGACTCCCCGCCGCTCCGGCCCGAGTAGTAGCCGGCGTCCGCGTAGAACTCGCGCACCTCGTTCGACGCCTCGTCGATGAGCGCCCCGTTCACGCCGACGTACTGGTTGTTGGCCGAGGTGGCGACGGTGACCCCGAGGGGCGACGCCTTCGTGATCGTGAAGGGCGCCGAGAGCACGGCGTAGGTGCCGAGCGGGTCCGGCTCGTTCCGCGTGGTCACCGGGACGTTCAGCGCCTGCTGGAACACCACCTTCTCCTCGCCGGCGCTCACCACCCCGCTCACGGCGCAGAGCCCGAGGGCCAGAGCGAGGAAGGTCAGGCAGCCGAAGCGGAGCGAAGCCGGGTTCGGCTGGCAGGGCCCGACGCCCGTACGCTTCGGCGGCTTCCCTTCCAGCCCGAAGGCCTTCCAGAGCGCGTCCGGCTCGACGTAGCGGCCGACGGACCAGACGACCTCGCTCGCCGTGCGCTCCTCGGAGAGCACGTTCGGCGGCCGGATGAAGTCCCGGAGGTCGGCCGTCTGGCCGGTCTCGACCTTCCAGTAGAACTCGCCGGCGACGTAGCGCACGTGCGCGTTCGCGGTGCTGAAGAGGCGGTGGCGCTTGCCGCCGCGCTTCATGTTCAGCCCGCCCATGGCCGGCTCCACCTCCGCCGCGCTGCAGGGCGAGAGGTAGGTCCAATGGCCGTCGTCCTCGGTGAGCCAGCGGTAGCCGCTGTCCGTGTGCAGGAGGTACTCGCGCCAGGTGAAGAGCTGCCCGTCCTCGTGGACGCCGCGCTCCATGAAGCCGATGACGAGCGCCTTCTCCCCGAAGAGCTCGCCCTCGCTCCCGAGGGGGATGGCCGGCCGCTGCCGGTGCTGCTCGATCGCCTTGAGGAAGACGAGCTGCCCCTGCTGGAAGTCGAGGAGCGAGTTGCAGGAGGCGCAGGCGGCGCGGTCCGTGATGTCCGGCGCGAGGATGGGCACCGGCGCGCCGCAGTTCGGGCAGCGGAGCCTCGCCGCGTCGACCCTCTGGACGTCCCGGGGTCCCGCCGCCGTCTTCTGGAACGCGACCTCCTGATTCTGGAGGACGCGCCCGACGAAGAGCTTCGGCGCCTGGCTCCCGTCGCCGTAATCGATGGTCGCGAAGCCGCCGTCCGGACCGACCAGGTCGACGTAATGGCCCTGCTCGCCCGAGCGCGCGGGCTCCGGGAGCTCGCCCTCGGCGCTGATTAGCGTGGAGGAGCCGCGCTCCTGCACGGTCCAGGTGCCCGGCGCACCGGGCAGGGTCCCCTGGGCCCCCGGCGACATCTGCGACCACGAGGGCAGCGGCCCCGTGGGCTGCGTCGGGAACATCAGCTTCCAGCGCCCCTGGGACTTCGTCATCCAGGCCCAGCGCCGCTGCCGCGTGAGCTCGACGAAGTACTCGTCCCAGGGTCCCTGGCCATGATCGAGCTGGAGGCGCCCGCCGACGACGAGCTCCTCGCGCTGGCCCTCGGGCCCAAGCCCGCCGCGGTCGCCAGGCGCGAGCTCGGCCGCCGAGGGCACCAGATCCGCGACCCTGCCGAGGGCCTCGAGGCTCCGGTCCGTGCGGACGACGCTGAAGCGACAAAAGGGGCAGACCTGCGCGAGGGACGAGCCGAGCTTGAACTCAATGGGCCCGCCGCAGTTCGGACAGCTCGCCTGACGCATCAGCCCT
>JBCDGX010000392.1:0-5944 GCA_038750805.1 Myxococcota bacterium | reverse complement strand
GCCTCGTCAACCGTGACCTGCGGATTAGCTGCGGCCAAAGTGAGTTTGCTCGAAGGGCTCGGTGGCAACGCCCTCGGCACCCTCAATGTCGGCCGTGAACACAAATTCGCCTTCTGACGCCATGTCCGTGGTCCGAGACGTCGCCGGCCGCGCAGCGGCGCGGCTCTCGTCACTGTTGGCAGCCGCTGCTGTCTCCTCTGCCAAGCTGCTCTTGGAAGCCTCATCGGCGGTTCCAGGAGGCGTCGCCTCCATCGCCTCTTCCGCCTGCGCATGAGCCGCGAAGAGGGGACGCCGTGAGCGCGAAGCCCACGCTCCGGGCCTACCTCGTGGCCCACACGGACGGGCACCTCACGGGCTATCTGCTCCGCCGCGGTCACGTCCTCTTCGAGCAGACGCCGCCGGAGGCCTATGGCCCAGACGAGGCGTCGGTGCTCGGGGAGCTCGAGGCGCGGCTCCAAAAGCGCGTGGTCCGCGGCGACGAGAAGCTCGAGCGCTACCTCTGGACCGAGCACTTTCACACCCGGACCGTCGCCGTCACCGTGCATCCGGCGAGCCTCGTCGAGGGCCTGCCGGTCGTCGGCGCGCGCGAGCTCCGCCTCCGGCTCACCTACGCCTGGAGCCGCGTGAGGGATCGCGGCGCGCCCGTACGTGGGGGCGACGACGCCGAGGCCGCGTACCGCGTGGTGCTGCCGCGCTTCGGATGGAGCCTCTTCCTCGAGGACCTCGAGTCCTCGCCTCGGGTGCTCGCCAGCGCCCTCAGCGGTGCGCTCACCGGCCAGGACCCGCGCCTCCTCTTCGACTTCCGCCAGGAGGGCGAGGAGCGGGTCGTGGAGCACGACCCGAACCTGGTCCGAAAGGAGCGCGGAAGCGCGACGCGGCGCGCGCCGGCGGCGGGCTCCGTGCTCGCGGCCGTCGCCGACGACCTCGTCGAGAGCGCGGCCCAGAAGCGCCTGCCCCGGGCGGTGGCGCTCGACCGCGCGCTCCCGCTGACGCTCGCGAGCTTCGTCACCGGCGCGAGCCTCCCCTCGGTGCTCCTCGTGGGAGGCACCGGGACGGGCAAGACCATGGAGGTCAACGGCCTCGCCCGGGAGCTCCTGCGCGCCCGGCGAAGCGGCGCCGAGGTCCCCCTCGCCGGGCTCTATCGCACGAGCACCGAGCGGCTCCTCGCCGGCATGGTCTACGTGGGCATGTGGCAGGAGCGGGCCCTCGCGCTCGTCGACGAGCTCCGGCAGACGAAGCGCGTGCTCGCCATCGACCGGCTCGTGCCCTTCGTTCAGCCGCGCGCGGGGGGCGCGAGCCTCGCCGATCTCTTCGCCCCGGCCGTCGCCGCCGGCGACGTCGCCCTCATCGCCGAGGCCACGCCCGAGGAGGTCGTCGCGGCCCAGCGCCTCGACGCGCGCTTCGTCGAGCTCTTTCGCCGGCGGCGGGTCTTCGAGCCGAACACGGCGGCGCTCCTGCCGGCGCTCGAGGTCTACGCCGAGCGCGTCTTCAAGGGCACGGAGAAGCGGCTCTTGGCGAAGGGGGCGCGGCGCCTCCTCCAGCTCCTCGGTACCTACCGCCGGGACCAGTCCGTCCCCGGCAAGGCCTTCCGCTTCCTCGACGCCGAGGCCAAGCGCCGCGGCGGGACGCGCACCCTGGACGCGGCCGGGGTCGAGGACGCCTTCGCCCGCTGGAGCGGCCTCCCCCTCGAGCTCGTCAGCGACCGGAAGGTGGCGGGCCGCGCGGTGGTGGCGTCGCGCCTTCGCGAGCGGGTCATCGGGCAGGGCGGCGCCTGCGAGGCGGCGGCCGCCAGCCTCGTGCCCTTCAAGGCCGGCCTGAACCCGCCGGACCGTCCGCTCGGGACCCTGCTCTTCGTGGGGCCGACGGGCGTCGGCAAGACCGAGCTCGCCAAGCAGCTCACGCGCTACCTCTTCGGCGATGCCTCGCGCATGGTCCGGCTCGACATGAGCGAGTACGGCGTGCCGGGCTCGGGCCGGCGCCTCCTCGCGTCCGGGCGTGGGGTCCGGAGCCTCGCCAGCCAAGTGCGTCAGCAACCGCTCACGCTCGTGCTCCTCGACGAGATCGAGAAGGCCCACGTCTCGGTCTACGACCTCCTCCTCGGCGTCCTCGGCGAGGGCCGGCTGACCGACGACGCGGGGCGCCTCGTCGACTTCCGCATGACCTTCCTCGTGATGACCTCGAACCTCGGCGTGCGTGAGACGGCTCCGGCGGGCTTCGACGCCGCGCGCGGAGACGCGGACTACCGGCGGGCCGTGCGCGAGCACTTCCGGCCCGAGCTGCTCGGGCGCATCGATCAGATCGTGCCCTTCCGCTCCCTCGGGGCCGGTGACGTCGAGCGCATCGTGGACGTGCTCCTCGCCGAGGTCCGCGCGCGCGAGGGCTTCGCGCGCCGGAACCTCGTGCTCGAGGTCAGCGACGCGGCGCGCGCCCGGCTGGCCGAGCGCGGCCATGACCCGCGCTACGGCGCGCGCCCCTTGAAGCGGGTGATCGAGACGGCGGTCGTGACCCCGCTGGCCGTCCGGCTCGCGCGGGAGCCCGGTCTTCGGGACCGGACGCTACGCATCGCCGGGCCCGACGAAGCGGGCGACGTGATCGTCGGCTGAGGGTGCTCAGGACGCCTTGGCGACGTCGCCGGGAGTCTCCCCGGCCTTCGGGTGGAGGGTCTGCCGCTCCGTGTAGATCGCGTCGACGAGCGCCGCCGGCGTGACGTCGAAGGCCGGATGACGGCAAGGGATCGGGTCGGCGACGAGCAGCGTGTCGCCGACGCGGGCGACCTCGTCACGGCTCCGCTGCTCGATGGGGATCGCGTCGCCGGTCGCGGTGGAGAGGTCGATGGTGCTCCAGGGCGCCGCGACGGTGAAGGGCACGCCGTGCTCCTTCGCGAGCACGGCCACGCCGTAGGTGCCGATCTTGTTCGCGACGTCCCCGTTCCGCGCGATGCGGTCCGAACCGACGACGACGAACCCGATCTCACCCTTCTGGAAGAAGTGCGCGGCCATGTTGTCCGTGATCACCTCGACGGGGATCCCGTCGACGTGGAGCTCCCAGGACGTAAGCCGCGCGCCCTGGAGGTAGGGTCGGGTCTCGTCGGCCAGGACGCGCACGTTCTTGCCGGCTTCGTGGGCGGCGCGGATGACGCCGAGGGCCGTCCCGTAGCCGCCCGTCGCGAGCGCGCCGGCGTTGCAATGCGTCAGGATGGTCGCGCCCTCGGGTACGTCCTCGGCGCCGCGGGCCCCCATCGCCCGGCAGGCGAGCACGTCCTCCACGTGAATCGCCTCGGCCTCCGCGAGGAGCGCCGCGTAGCGCGCGTCGCCCTCGAGGGCGGCGACCTCGGCGGCCTTGCGGCTCATCCGCGCGATGGCCCAGGCGAGGTTCACGGCCGTGGGCCGCGTCGCGTTCAGCAGCCGACCGGCCACCCCGTTGGCCATGAGGAAGGTCTTCGCGTCGCTGCCACGCTCCTGGTGCGCCAGCAGACAGAGCGCGTAGGCCGCGCTGATCCCGATGGCGGGCGCGCCCCGGACGATCATGTCGCGGATGGCGTTCGCGACCTCGTCGGGCGTGCGCAGCCGGTGATAGCTGACCTCCGCGGGCAGGCGGCGCTGCTCGAGCATCACGACCGAGGGTCCCGCGGGCTCGTACTCGACGGCGAAGAAGGCCCCCGGCGTCGCCCGCCCGTGAAAGCTCAGGGGCGCGCGGGAGAGGCTCGGGGACTCGAGGGCGGTCATGTGCGGCGCGTACCGCGAGGTCCGCCCGGCGACAAGTCTCGCCTCCCTCCCGCGCCCCCACGGCCCTGCTATCGTCCGCGGGTGACCGAGTGGTTTCCGGAGCGCATCGGTGCCTTCCGGGTGAAGGGGGTCGTCGGACGGGGCGGCATGGGCATCGTCCTCCGGGGCGAAGGGCCCTCCGGCGAGTCCGTGGCCATCAAGCTGCTCCGCGAGGACTTCGAGTCCGGGGACGAGGGCATCCTCCGGCGCTTCGAGCGCGAGGCGACGATCCGCCTCGAGCACCCGAACGTCGTCCGCGTCGTCGATGCCGGGAGGACCGAAGAGGGCCGTCGCTACATCGTCTTCGAGCTCCTCGAGGGAGAGCCCCTCGACGCCTGCCTCGCCCGCGAGAAGACGCTCTCGCCCCGCGCGCTTCACGACCTCCTGCTGCAGATCGCGAAGGGGCTCGAGGCCGCGCACGCCGAGGGCATCGTGCACCGCGACCTCAAGCCCGGGAACGTCTTCCGCTGCCACGACGGCACCGTGAAGCTCCTCGATTTTGGCGTGGCCCGGCTGAAGCAGCGCTCGAACCTGACGATGACCGGGACGATTCTCGGCACGCCGGCCTACCTCTCGCCCGAGCAGATCAAGGGGCGCCGGGACGTCGACGGGCGCGCGGACCTGTGGAGCGTCGGCGTCATCGCCTACGAGGCGCTCACCGCGCGCCTGCCCTTCCAGCAGGACGCGACCTACGCGATGCTCATGAGCATCCTCGTCGAGGACCCGACGCCCCTCGGCCGGGTCGCGCCGGGGGCGCCGCCGGAGCTCGCGGGGATCGTGGAGCGCTGCCTCCAGAAGGACCCGAACGCGCGCTTCGCGGACGCCGGCGCCCTCCGCGCCGCGCTCGAGGCCGTGAACGTCGCGGGCCTGGGGACCCTCTCCCACCCGCCGCCGCCTCCCCTCGGCAGGAGCGCCGAGCTGCCCATCGACGAGCAGCGCGTGGTCGCCGTCGTGCTGGCCCGCGAGGTGCTCGAGACGAGCCGCGCCACGGCGGCCATCGAGCGCTACGGCGGCGTGGCCGTGCCCATGCGCGAGAACGTGGTGGGCATCTTCGGGAACCAGACCTGGCACGGGGACGAGGTCGTCCGCGCCGTGAACGCGGCCCTCGGCTGCCGGGCCTTCGCTGCGCGCGTCGGCGTCGGCGTCGGGCGAGCCGTCGGGGCCGGCATGGGGGCCGGCGTGTCCGGCGAGGCGGTGGAGGCGGCCGACCGGGCGAGCGAGCTCCCGCTCGAGGGCATCGGCGTGCTCCAGAGCTCGCTGCCGGCCATCCGGTCCTCGCACAAGACGCGCCCCGTGCGCGGCCGAAAGGACCTCCTCGAGGTCTTCGGGGAAGAGGAGCATCCCCGCACGAGCCATCTCCCCTTCGTCGGGCGCGAGGACGAGATCGCGCAGCTCCGGGAGGCCTGGGCGCTTACCGCCGAAGGACCGCAGCTCGTCGTGCTGCAGGGCCCCCTCGGGGTCGGCAAGACCCGCATCCGCCGGGCCTTCGAGCGCGAGCTCGAGGCCGAAGGCATCGCCGTGCTCGGGGCGCGGGCCGACCCCGCGCATCGCCTGCGCTTCCTCTGGCTCCTCGGCGAGGTGATCCGCCGCGACGTGGCCGCGCGCTTCCCGGATCGCCCGCTCGAAGAGGCCCTCGCGGCCCGCGTTCGCGAGGTCCTTCCCCTCGACGACCTCGGCGTCGACGGTGGCACCGTGCTGGCCGAGCACCTGGGCCTGGCCAGCGCCGAGACCATGAGCCTCGAGGCGAGCTCCGCGGACCCGCAGCTCATGGGCGACATGGTCCGGCTGACCGTGGAGGACTACCTCTCGGCGCTTCTCGAGCGCGGACCCACGCTCCTCGTGCTGGAGGACGCGCAGTTCGCCGACGACGAGACGCTCGAGCTGGTGGAGGGTCTGGCCGACCGCGTACCGACGGCCCGGGTGCTCGTGCTGGTCGTCACGCGGAGCGACGCGGCCCTCGAGCCGGCGGAGCGCTTCGCGGGCTTCGAAGACACCCGGGTGCTCGACGTCGGCGGCCTCCGGGAGCAGCCCGCGCGGGCCTTCGCGCGCTCGATCGGGGTGCAGACCCTCGGCGACGACGTCCTCGGGACCATCGTCGAGCGCGCCGAGGGCAATCCGCTCTTCGTCGAGCACATGGTGATGGCCTTCCGGCAGGAGGGGACGCCGAGCGAAGGCGAGGC
>JBCDGX010000391.1:0-5965 GCA_038750805.1 Myxococcota bacterium | reverse complement strand
GGACGCCGTGCACGATCTCTTCGTCGAGGTCTGGCAGCGCGCGGGCGATTTCGATCCGCGGCGGGGCTCCGTGCGTACCTGGATCGCCATGCGCCTCCGGTCTCGCTGCCTCGACCGGCTGCGGCGCGCCAAGGTGCGCGAGAACAAAGCGCCGGAGGCGCGCCCGCCGGAGCCCCCCGACGTCATCAAGCGCGCGGTGGACGAGCCCAAGGTGCGCGCCGCCCTCGAGCAGCTCGGCGCGCCACATCGCGAGGTCGTGCTGCTCTCCTATTTCGCGGGCCTCAGCAGCACGGAGATCGCGGAGCGCTTGTCCATCCCCGTGGGCACGGTGAAATCTCGCATGCGGGCGGCGCTCACGGCGCTGCGCGGCGTGCTCGACCCCGCGGGGGCCGGACCATGACGGAAGAGGACGACGAGCTCCGGGGCGCGCTGGCGTCGCTCCTGGACGGTGCCGAGGGCGCCGCGCTGGGCCTCGATCCGTCCGCGGCGCCCCCGAGCGGGCTCAAGGCGCGGCTCCTCGGGGGCCTCGCGCGCACGTCACGCTTCGCGCGATTCGAGGGGGCCGTGGCGACGCTCCTCGAGATTCCGCTGGAACGCGCCCGCGTCGTCCTGGCGGCCCTCGACGACCCGAAGGTCTGGGTGCGCGAGCTGCCCATGGCCGAGTTCTTCTGGGTCGAGCGCGGCCCCGCGCTGCAGAACGCCGTCTGCGGCTTCGTGCGCGTGGACCGAGGCACCACCTTCCCGGAGCACGAGCACCTCGGGCGCGAGCGGATCCTGATGCTCCAGGGCGCGATGATCGATGGCGTGAGCGGCACGCGCTACGGGCCCGGCGACCTCGTGGAGAACGCGGCCAAGAGCGAGCATCACTACGTGGCCGAGGCCGGCGGCGTCGACATGCTGCACCTCGTCGTGACCGAGGTTGGCTACCGCTTCGGCGAGGTCATCGCCGGTCCGCGCGAGCCCGCCGACTACTGATCGCGCCCGGTCCCCGGTCACGGGGGTCATGTGAGTTCGGTCACGGCTTGCAGACCGAAAGGTCCCTCTCCGGCCACGTGGGGGACGGGGCAGGTCCCGTCACGTCGATGTTGGGCCACCCCGTTTCCTCCCCGAGGTGCGCCCATGTTCTTTCTTGCTTCCCCCGCGCGGTGCGTCGCCGCGCTCGCCGCCGTCCTCTTCGCCTTCGCCCTCGCGCCTCCACGCGCCGAGGCCCAGTGCCAGAACCCGGACGGCTTCACGAGCTGCGTCGGCGTCGAACCCGCCGGAAGCACGATCACCTTCAACATGGACGACGACGACTCGGGCGAGATCTCGTCCGTGACCACCTCGCCCTTCCGCACCGAGTACAGCGGCACGTATTCGAGCTGGCCGCGCCTCTGCGTGCTCCAGTCCTCCCGCGGCGGGCTCCCCGGCACCATCTGCAACACGATCAACGAGGACTACCGCGCCCTCGGGGCGGACGGACAGCGCGTCGCTGGGCCGACGAGCCCGGACGAGATCATCACCGTCAGCCGCCCCGTCGCCGGCGGGACCGGCGTGACCGCGCGCCGGCGAACCTTCATCCCGGCGACCGGCACGCCCTTCGTTCGCTACCTCGACATCCTCGAGAACACCTCGGGCTCGCCGCAGACCGTGCGCGTCCGCGTGGGCACCACCTCGACCTTCTTCGCCGAGCTCGGCGACACGGCGCAGAACGTCGTGGCGAGCAGCCTCGGGACGACCATCGGCGCGGGCGTGAACTGGTTCACGACGCAGAGCACGACGAGCCGCGACCAGACCATCGCGCACGTCGTGGCCGGCGTCGGGGCCCGGGCCCGCGTCGCCTTCGCGGCCTTCAACCCATTCGGCACGTCGAGCACCTTCGACGCCGACGAGCTCGCGTGGGAGTACGACCCGATCACCCTCGCGCCGGGGCAGACGGTCATCTACATGCACTTCTCCCTGCCGACGGGCGCGCGCACGTCGGACGCGGAGACGCTCGCGCGGACCTACGTCGACCCGCTCTCGGCGCCCCGGGCCCTCGAGGGCATCGGGCTCGACGACCAGAACCGCATCGTGAACTTCCGCTTCGCGCCGCCGCCGAACTGCGGCGACGGCATCCTCCAGCTCGACGAGTTCGAGGAGTGCGATGACGGGAACACCATCGCGACGGATGCGTGCACGGACTTCTGCCGCCTCGCGGTCTGCGGGGACGGGGTCACGAACATCGGCGTCGAGGAGTGTGACGACGGGAACGGCTTCGACCTCGACGAGTGCGCCAACGACTGCACGCTCCCGGTCTGCGGGGACGGCCGCCGCTCGACCACCGAGGAGTGCGACGAGGGCGAGCTGAACAGCGACACGGAGCCCGACGCCTGTCGCGCGACGGCCGGCGGTGGCTGCGTCTTCGGCTTCTGCACCGACAGCGTCCTCGACACCGGCGAGGAGTGCGACGACGGCAACACCATCGACGACGACATGTGCTCGAACGCCTGCGTCATCGCCTTCTGCGGCGACGGCATCCTCCAGCTGGGCCTCGGTGAGGAGTGCGACGACGGCAATCCCTTCGACGGCGACGCCTGCACGGCGGCCTGCACCGACGCCTTCTGCGGCGACGGCATCGTGCGCATCGGTGTCGAGGATTGCGACGACGGCAACGACGACCCGGACGACGGCTGTAACGAGTGCGTCGCGGACCGCTGTGGCGACGGGATCGTCAGCGGCGTGGAAGAGTGCGACGACGGCGACATGAACAGCGACGTCGCGGCGGACGCCTGCCGGACGAGCTGCAACGAGGCCGGCTGCGGCGACGGTGTCGTCGACAGCGGCGAGGGCTGTGACGACGGCAACATCGACGCCCTCGACGAGTGCAACCCGCTTTGCCAGCCCTCGACCTGCGGCGACGGCTTCATCTCGAACACGGAGACCTGCGACGACGGCGACACCAACGGCATGAGGTTCGGCGGCTGCAACTTCGACTGCACCGGCTTCGTGCAGACCCAGCCCGATATGGGGACGCCCGACATGGGCCCGACGCCGGACGCGGGCGTTCCGGACATGGGTCCGCCCGTGCGCGTCGACGGAGGGCCCGTCGTGACGCCTCCGCCCTCGAGCGGCGGTGGCTGCGCGGCCGGCGGCGCCGGGGGAGGCTTCCTCGCTGGCCTGCTGCTACTCGCCCTTCGCCGCCGGAAGGACTGAGGCGCGACGCGCCGGGCTACGCCACGGGCACGTTCACGTGCGCGAAGCCCGGCGCGATGACCTCGTCGAGGGTCGCGTCCACGACGGCATGAAGCTCCGCCCGGGGCGGGATCCCATGGCCTGGGACGCCCGTCGCCGGGAGGATGCCGAGGCGCTCGCGCCACACGCGGCGGTTCGCGGAGAGCAGCCTGGGGACGAAGCGACCGACCTCGGCCCGCGTCGCGGCGTCGAGGGTGGCGAGGTGCGCCCAGCCGATCCGCGCGTGGACGATTTCGTCCTCGAGGTGCGCCTTCTGAACGGCGCGCACGCACGGGGACTCCGCATGCTGGAGGCATGCGCGCACGAAGGCGGCGGCGAGCGTCTCGTTGATGCACGAGAGGCCGACCGCGTGGAGGTGCGGGAGCAGGGCGCGGGGCGCTCCCGGGTGGCTCGGCATGCCGACGCGCTTGGCCTGCGGCTCGGGGACGGGCGCGCCCTTGTAGCGTTCCGCGAGCGCGCGGCAGAGGGAGGCGTGCCGCACTTCGTCGGCTGCGGCGCGCGTGGCGAGCTCGAGCACCCGGAGCGCGGCGCCGACCTCGAAGAGCTCGGTCACGAGCAGCGCGAAGCCGCTCCCGGCCTTGAGCTCGCTCGACGCCCGCTCCTCCCAGAGCCCGGCGAGCGCCTGGCGCATGGAGGGTTCGAGGGCCTCGATGATCGGGTCTTCCGGCGGGAGGGCGACCATCGCTTCAGATGATGAGGATCATCTCGTCCTCGCGCCCCATGTCGCCGAGCCCGGCGTCGCCGCCGAGGTCCGGTGAAGCGGCGTCTGGCGATCCGCCCTCGGGCGCGTCAGCGTCGGCGAGCATGTCGACGCCGTCGTCGGCGACGCGTAGGTCCACCCCCGCGTCGGCCCGAAGGTCGCCCGCATCGCCGGTCGCGGCGTCCTCGCCGATGGCCCGGCTCGATGCGCAGGACGACGTCATAGCAGCGCCGACCACGACGATGGCGTGAAAGAGCGAGCCCGCGTTCATGGCGTGAGCCTACCGCGAGCCCCTCAGTCGGCGCTCGCCGCCTTCTTGGACGCCTTCTTCTTGCTCTTCGAGCCGCTCTCCGAGCTCTTCGACTCGGAGCTCTTCGACTCGCTCTTGGACTCGCTCTTCTTCGAGCCGCCCGAGCGGTTCGAGGGGCCCGAGTAGAGGTCGGACTCCCAGCCGCCTCCCTTCAGGATGAAGCCGCCGCCGTTGATCATGCGCCGCGCCTTCATCTTCCCGCAGTTCGGGCACTTCTTGAGCGGCTTCTCCGTGATGCGCTGCTCCTTGGTGAAGGAATAGCCGCAGGCATCGCACTTGTACTCGTAGGTCGGCATGGTCGGCTCCGGCTGACGAAACGGCAGATTAAGGTGGGCGTTACACGGGTCAAGCACTCGACGGGGCCGAGTGCTGACGGAACGGACGCTGCGCCTGGGGGGTGCCCAAGCGCAGGGCGGCGGCTGGCCCGGCCCGAGCGGGCTCCTTAGGGTGGGCGCATGACCGAGCTGCTCGAGCTGGACACCGTCACCGTTCGCGGGACCCCGCGGGAGCTGGGCCGCGGCGTGGGCGAGGCCTTCCGGGAGCGCGTCCGCGCCTTCGTCGACATGCGCTACGAGGCGCTCCGCGGCTACTTCGCCGACCGCGGCCACGGCGGCGAAAGCGACCGGGTTCTGGCGGTCGGCGAGCAGGGCTTCGGGCTCTTCGAGGCCTGGGACCCGGCCGGACATGCCGAGCAGGTCGGCATCGCCGAGGGCGCCGGGGTCGACCCGCTCCGCCTCTACACGGCAGCGAACATGACCGATTTCCGGGACGCCGTGCTCCTCGCGGCGCCGAGCGGTCCGCCCATGGAGCGCGTGAACGACCCCATCGACCAGGGCTGTTCCTCGGTGATGGTCCCCGGGAGCCACACCGCGAACGGGGAGGCGCTGGTCGGCCAGACCTGGGACCTCAACCCCCCGGACGTGGCCTTCGTCGTGGCGATCAAGCGCGAGCCCTCGGAGGGCCCCGCGACCTGGGGCGTGACCGTCACGGGCTGCCTCACGCTCATGGGCCTGAATGCGCACGGTCTCGCCGTCGGGACCACGAACATCAAGACCTACGGCTCGCGGCCGGGCGTCGGCTACCTCTCCATCCTCCACCGCGCGGTCCGCGCGAAGGACGCGGCCGAGGCGAAGGCGCTGGTCGCGGAGGCGCCGCACTCGGGCGCGCACACCTACTGGATCGCCGACGCCACGACGCAGCTCGAGTGGGAGGCTTCGCCGAACGGTGCCTTCCTCCGTGAGACGAGCGCCGGTCCCGTCTGGCGCACGAATCACGTGCTCGCCGAGACGCATCGGCCCCTCGAGGGAGAGGTCCCCGGCGAGAGCAGCAAGGCCCGCTTCGCGCGCCTGGGCGAGCTTCTCCAGGCGCCCGACCAGGACCGCGCCTCGCTCACGGCCGTGTTCAGTGACCGGAGCCGTGGCGTGCAGAGCATCAACCGCTACGAAGAGGACGCGCAGGGCACGGCGACGAACGCCGTGTTCATCGCCGCGCCGGCCGAGAAGACGGCCTGGGCCTGCCGTGGGCCCGCGGACCGCGGGGAGTGGAACGAGCTCGGGTTCTGAGCGGCCGTTGGGAGCGGGGCGTGGAGCGGGGCGCCGTGGGGAGCGGGGCGCCGGGCGGGGCCGCGCGACATGCCCCCTCACTTCGGAGCCGTCGGGCCGGCCGCCGGCTGGACGCTCGTCCGCCTGCCTGCGGCAGGGCTGCCGGGGTCCTGAGGGGGGCGCCGACATCCGCCGTATGGC
>JBCDGX010000390.1:0-5975 GCA_038750805.1 Myxococcota bacterium | reverse complement strand
CGGCATCGACGGTCTCCGGAAGCTGGAAGCTCCGGCTGAAGGCGCCGTGGAAGCGCTCGACGCGCCGGAAGCCACGCCCCTCCTCGGTGTCCTCGAGCTTCCGCTCGCCACGGAGCGTGAGGAGGCTCTTGTCCACGTCGAGGGAGAAGTCCTCGGCGCCGAGGCCCGGGAGCTCGGCGTGCAGCTCGAAGGCCTCGTCGGTCTCCACGATGTCCACGGCGGGCCGGAAGGTCGCGGCGCGGGCGCTCCGGGGGGCGAAGAGCTCGTCGTGGAGGCGGTTCAGCTCGGTGAAGGGATCGAATCGGGTCAGCATGACGTAGGTCTCCATGGCGGTGCGCTCGGCGTGCGAGCGTCCGCGAGAAAAGGGGTCGTGGGAGGCAGCGATGGTCGCGACGCGCAGCGCGCCGCCGAAGGGTTCGATGCTCTTGCCGAGAGGGCCGCGGTCGGGCTCTCTCGGTGACGCATCGAACCCTAAGCATGGCCTTCGCCCCGTCAACACCGGCGGCTCCGGGCCGTTCGATCGGTCCGCGTTGACCGCCGCGCCCGCTCCGGGCCACGGTCTCCGCGGGGTGAATCGATGGGCCCTCGCCGCCGTCCCACGACGGGCGCGGGGCGCCCGCCCCGCCTTGGCATGGAGGGCCACCCGGCCCGGGAGAGAGCGATGATGAAGCGTCTTGGATCCTTGCTCGCGACCGCAGCCCTCGCGCTGACGGGCTGCGAGACCACCATCACCTTCGACCCCTTCGCCTTCCCGGAGGTCGCCGTCGAGGCGAGCTGGACCGCCGACGGCTTCCGCGCGGACCAGGCGGGGTGCGGCGCCATCGGCGTTCAGACCGTGCGCCTCGACGTCTTCGACGGCGCCGGGAACTTCGTCGGCTCGGCGCCCCAGCTCGAGGCCAACTGCGCCGCGGGCGGGCTCGCCACGGTTCCCCTGCTCGAGGGCGGCACCTACTTCTTCGAGCTCGTCGGCCTCGACGCCGTCGGGACCATCGTCGCGTCGAGCGGAACGACGGACCCCGTGACCGCCTTCCCCGGCGACGTCATCGCGATCACCGGCCTCGATCTCATCCCGAACGGCCAGCCCTTCTTCGACCCCTTCGGTCTCCCGGAGGTGAGCATCGACGCCCTCTGGACCGTCAACGGCTTCATGGCCGACGTGGGCACCTGCGCCGCGGCGGGCATCCGAACCGTGCGCATCGACGTCTTCGACACGACGGACGGCATCGCCGTCTCGTCGGCGGCGCTCGAGGCTCCCTGCGAGGCCGGCGGGCTCATCGCGACGGACCTGCTGCGCGCGGGCATCTACGTGTTCAACGTGCGCGGCCTCGACGGCGCCGGCGTGGTCATCGCCGAGAGCGGGTTCACCCCGGAGATCGAGGCCTTCGCGGGCGAGACCTTCGAGGTCGACACGAACCTCGCGCCCATGGGCACGGTGCCCTTCGATCCCCGCGGCGCCGACGTGAACGTGAACGGCTCGTGGACCATCAACGGCTTCCTCCCGGACCTGGCCCTCTGTCAGGACGCGGGCATCGCCACGGTGCGCCTGACGGTCTTCGACGCGACGCTCACGGAGGCCGTCGACTTCGACCTGCCCTGCGAGGCCGGCGCCTTTGCCGAGGTCTTCCGGGCGGACGTGTTCTTCACCCAGTGGACCGCCCTCGACCCCGCCGGGACGGCCGTGACGGTCCCGGCCCCGGAGCCCCCGGAGGAGCTCAACATCACCGCCGTCACCACGGCGAACCTGGCACCCTTCGAGATCCTCGTGGACCTCGGGCCGCCGACGCTCGAGATCACGCTGAGCTTCGAGAACACCTTCGGCGCCATGGACTTCACGACCTGCGCGGGCGCCGGCGTGGATACCATCGGCTTCGAGCTCAGCTCGAACGTCGAGGGCCTCATCGACAGCCAGTTCGGCCTCCCCTGCCAGGACACCATCGTCCTCGATAACGCCCCGCCCGCCGACTACACGCTCGGCAGCGTCACCGCCGACGGCATCGACGGGACCAAGTGGGGCCCGGACGCGGCCTGCGCGACCGTCGGCGCCTTCCCGACCTTCGCCGAGGACGCGGGAACGGTCGTCCAGTACGACTGCTTCCTGCTCATCGACCCCTGAGTCGCCGCGACGCTTGCGACGGCCCGAGGGGCTGCTTACACACGAAGGGTGTTCAGGTTCCCCCCGCTGACCCCCTTCGTGAAGCGGGCCCTCATCGTCTTCGCCGCCGCCTTCGTGCTCGAGCTGGCGTTGATTCACGGGGCGGGGCTCCGCGGCCTCGAGCTCCTCCTCGCGCTGAACCCGAGCTTCGGGCTCTCGACGCTCTGGCAGCTCTTCACGCATCCCTTCCTCCAGCTGGACGGCCGCCCGGGGCTCACCAGCCTGGTGCTGAGCTCCCTCTTCTTCTGGTGGATCGTCTCGCCCTTCGAGCTCCAGTACGGGGTGAAGCGCACAGCCCAGCTCGTGGTTGCCAGCCTCTTCGGCGCGGCCATCGCCGCGCTGCTCGTCGGGAGCCTGCTCGGGGGCGCCCCGCTCTTCGGCTTCCACGCAGCGACGCTCGGCGTGATCGCGGCCTTCGCCTGGTCCATCCGCCATCGGAGCTCGCTCTCGCTCTTCGGGGCGATCGAGATGAAGCCCCAGCACGTGCTGATCCTCCTGGTGGGCTGGAGCGGGCTGCAGCTCTACGCGAGCGGGAACGTCGCCGGCTTCGCGGCGGACCTTGGCGCCATCGGCACGGGCATGCTCTTCATCGAGCAGGCCTCGCGCGCCGCGGTGCGGAAGCGCCGCCCGCGCAAGCGCAAGGACAGCGGCGCCCGGCGGCGGCGGAACGGGCTGCGGGTGATCGAGGGCGAGGGCCAGGGGGGCTCGGACGAGCCGCCGAAGTGGCTGAATTGAGCGCTTCGGCGTGGAAACGGCCGCGCATCTGAAGCAACGTCCGGTGTCGGACGTCGACCCAAGAGCTGCTTCACTCCGAGGACCCCCGATGCGTCAGCTTCTTCTCTCCCTGCTCACCGCCACCGTCCTGAGCGCCTGCACCTCCGGCGAGAACACCGTCGAGCTCTACGACCCCTGCGTGGTCGCGGGGCAGTGCATCGTGTTCGGCCCGCCGGACGCCATGGAGGCCCGGGCGCTCTGCCAGGCCGCCGAGTCCGACGACGGGTTCACGATCACGGAGGGCAACTTCTGCACGTACCCGTGCGACTTCGACGAGGACTGCCTGCCCGGTCGCAACGGTCAGCAGGGGATCTGCGACGTCCCCCCGGTGCCGCCGGGGGAGCCCGCGAACCGCGTCTGCCTCGAGACCTGTGTGTCCTTCGCGGACTGCCCGCCCTTCTTCGACTGCTTCGACGTGAGCTTCGCGGACGGCGTGGCGAGCGTCTGCCTCCCCGGCTGAGCGAGTGTCCTAAGTCCGCGAGAGCGACTCACGACCCTAGAAGCGCGCGCCGGCGCGGAAGCGCACCAGCCCCACCGGAGGCAGGCGCGCTCCCGCCCCGTCGTCGAAGGCCCGGCCGGGCACGGCCACGCCGCCTTCGATGCCGCCCGTGAGCTCGTAGCGATCGCGCTGCCAGCGCGCCCGGAGCGCGGCGTCCGCCTCCCAGCCGAGGTCCCGGGGCAGCGGGCTCCCGCCCTGGAAGTTGCGGTCGCCGCCGCGTGCGCGCTGGCGATGCGGGTCCACGAGGTCGCTCGTGGCCCGGGCCCAGACCCAGCCGAGGCGCAGCTCGAGCCACTCCGCCAGCGGGACCGTCGCGTGGGGAAAGAGGTAGGTCGCGCCCGTGACGCCCCCGCGGCTCGCCGCGTAGCGCGTCCCCGGAGGCGCGAGGCGCCCGAGCGCCTGAGCCTGGGGCAACGAGGCGGCCCGCGCCGTCCCGAAGGCCAGGAGCTCCGGGAAGAGGATCAGGCCCACCACGTGGTCCGGGTGCATGCCGCCCCGGCCCTCGACGTTCGGGTCGCGCGGATCACCCCCGCTCGCCCAGCCCATCTCGAAGACCGCATGCGCCCGCTCGCCCTCCCGGCCGATCTGCGCGGCGAAGAGCCCCTGGCGGACGTCCGCAGGCGTCCGGACGAAGCGCCCGTCGGGAATGCCGCCCTCGTTCGCGTAGGCCGTCCGCCCCCAGGTCATCACGCCCTCGGCGGCCAGGTAGACCCGGGCGCCGCTCGGGTCCTCGGTCCCCACGTCGAAGAACACGTCGAGCTGGTGCACGCGGAAATCGTCGCTCTCGAGCGCCTCGTCCGGCGCGTCCTCCCGCTGCCTCCGGAAGACGTAATAGATGCCCGCACAGCGGTGCTCGCCGCCGTCCCAGGAGAGCGCGGTGACCGCCTGCAGCGCGCGCTGTCCATCGCGAAGCTCGGCGAAGGGGTCGCTGTAGACGAGGTCCAGGGCCACCATGGCGCGCAGCGGGAGATGCTCGGGGCCGAGCGGCGCGTCGAGCTCGAAGCGCACGTTCCGGTTTCCGAAGCGATACTCGCGGAAGGGGCGCTCGTGCGTGCCGTCGTTGGCGAGGAGCCCCAGGCCCCAATGGCTCGGCACGAGCCCCGCGCGTAAACGCGCGAAGGGGGTCTCGCCGTCGACGTAGAGCCACCGCGGATCGAAGGCGTCGCGCCCGAGGGGGTCACGGTCGTCGCGCACGCCTCCGTCCGCCTCGATGGCCTCCGCGGCGTCGCCGAGGAGCACACCGTCGAAGAGGTCCATCTGACCGACGAGCTCGAAGCGCTCCTCGACGAACATGCGCCCCGTGAGGCGCAGCCATTGGAGCCCGTGCACGCCCTGGCCCAGCCGGCCCGGCACGTCCCCCTCGCCCGGCAGCCGGTAATCGCGGTTCAGCTGGGCTCGGAAGCGGTACTCGGCGTTCAGGTCGAAGCGCAGCGGCGCCTCCTCGGCATCGGCCTCCGGCGGGTCGCCCTCGTCCTCCACGGGCGCCGCGGGCGCGTCCGCCGGCTGCGCGCGCGCGAGGGCGACGGGGGCGAGGAAGGAGCAGAGAACGACGAGCTGGCGCATCCGCGATCGACCCTACCCGACTCCCGCCCGGATGCGGAGCGCGCTGGACTCGGGTATGCCGCCCCGCGATGCGCGTGCTTTTCGCCTTCGTGCTGCTCCTGGCCTGCGGGCCCGGGGACGACCGCCGCGTCCCCTTCCAGGACACGCCCCGCGACCCGGACACGCCCGAGACGCCAGAGGACCGGGAGGCGCCCTTCGAGCCCGCCATCGCCCGCGTGCTGCCCGCGGGCACCGAGCGCATCGGCGTCCAGGGCGCGGAGCTGACGGGGGCCGGGAGCGACCTCGGAGCCCTGCTCACGGCCGACGTCGACGCCGATGGGGACCTCGATGCCTTCGCCCTCGCCTTCGAGGCCGAGACGGGGACCCTCGGGCTCCTCGTGGCGCGCCGGGAGGGCGAGCGCTTCGTGAGCCGGCCCCTCGGGCGCAAGGCCTTCGGGCCGGGGTGCGCGATGGACGAGGTGGCGCTGCGCCGCGCGACGCCCGCCACGGTGATCGCCGAGGCCAGGCTCCGCTGCCCGGAGCCCGTGGCCGAGGACGCGCCGGACGCCGCGCCGGAGCTCGGGCCACCGCAGGCCGTGCGCCTCGTGGTGTCCTTCGAGGCAGCGCCCCGGCTCCTCGAGCGCTTCGTCGTCCGCGGCGGGGACGTCGGCTTGACCCTCACGCTCGAGCCCGGCGATCTCGACGACGACGGGCACGAAGACCTGCGCGCGCGCCTGCTCGTTCGCCCGCCGGGAGCGGACGAGCGCACGGTCGAGCTCCGCTGGATGAACCGCGCCAACGGCCTCACGCGCGCGTCCGACGAGGCCGAGCCGGGCGCGACGCTGGACGCGGTCATCGCCTCGGAGAGCGGCGCCACCGCCGAGCGTTTCGGGAAGACGCTCTGCGCCGGGCCCGAGGCGCAGATCGAGGTCGGTCCGAGCCGCGGCCTCCCCTGCCCCGAGGGATGGGCGCGACGGGCCGCGCTGGTCTCCCTCCGCGCGGCGCTCG
>JBCDGX010000389.1:0-6010 GCA_038750805.1 Myxococcota bacterium | reverse complement strand
GCGGCTATCGCGCGAGCGTGGGCGTCCCGCCGGACCTGCCCGTCGGCGACTACCGCCTCGTGGTGCGAACGCCGGGGGACGATGCTCACCTCCCGGCCACCGCGCGATGAGCCGCGCGCGGTAGTACGACAGACCGGAAGTCTGGTCCGGGTTCCGGAGGATGATCCGGTTCCGTGGTGGGTGACGCGGCGACGAAGGACGGGCCGGTGCCCATTCGAGGAGCTCGGCGCGCGCCGTGGGGCCGGAGGGCCCCTGGAACCCGGACCGGACTTCCGGGCTGGTGTACTAAGCTGCGGTCCTTCCTCGGAGGTGGCGATGGGCGGGCACGCGAACGGGAGCTTCTGCTGGGTCGATCTGGCGGCCCACGATTACGACGGGGCCGTGGGCTTCTACGGCACGATCTTCGGCTGGACCCACGAACCGGCGCCCCCCGGCGGCCCCCGCTACGGCATGTTCAAGGATGGCGACGCGGTGGTTGCGGGCATCGGCGAGATGGCGCCGGAGATGAAGGCGGTGATGCCCTCCGTCTGGAACAGCTACGTGCAGACCGCGGACGCGCGGGCGACCGTGGCCAAGGCGAAGGAGCTGGGCGGAGAGGTCGTCTTCGACGCCTACGAGACGCCCGGCGGCACCGGCACGCTGGCCTTCCTGAAGGACCCGACGGGGGCCGTCTTCGCGCTCTGGCAGCCCGCGGCGCACACGAGCCCGGCGAAGCTCGGGGAGCCCTTCGCGTGCTGCTGGCAGGAGCTGGCGACGCGCGACCCGGAGGCGGCCCAGGCGTTTTACGGCGCGCTCTTCGGGTGGACCTTCACTCCCGGGAGCTCACCGGAGGTCGTCTACTTCATCTCCAACGGCGACCAGATGATCGGCCACTTCATCCGGATGAACGAGCAGTGGGGGGACCTCCCGCCGGCCTGGACGCCCTACTTCGCCGTGAAGGACACGGACGCCACCTGCGAGGCCGTGAAGGCCGCGGGGGGCACGGTGCCCGTCGAGGGCACGGACATCCCGGCGGGTCGCTTCGCCGTGATCGGCGACGTCCAGAAGGCGCATAGCTACGTCATTCAGCTCGCCCACCCTCCCGGCTGAGGGAAGGGCCGTCGTCGCCTGAAAGATCGCCCCCGGCGCCAGGCGACTATGCTCCCGTCGTGGTCGAGGAGGACCGGAGGGATGCGGGTACCGTCGCCGACGGGGCGTTCGACGACGAGTCGGGGACGGTGCTCACGCCCGCCGGCAGCGAGCGGAGCCGCATGCACGCGACCTCCTCGGCGCAGCGCGTGCTCCCGGAGCGCTACGAGGATCGCGGGCACGTCGGGCGTGGCGGCTCGGGCGAGGTACGGCGCGTCTACGACCGCCGCGTCGAGCGCGAGCTGGTGATCAAGATCCTCGGCTGGGAGCACCTCGACCCGCCGCGGAACCCGACCTACCGGCGCTTCCAGAACGAGGCCCGGGTGACGGCGGCGCTCGAGCATCCCGGCGTCGTCCCGGTGCACGACCGCGGCGCACTCGCCGACGGCCGCCTCTGGTTCACCATGAAGGAGGTCCGCGGGGAGACCTTCGACGAGGTGATCGACGCGCTGCACCGGGCGCCGCCGGCCGAGCGCAGCGCGCGCCGCCGGACCCTCGTCGAGGCTCTCCTTCGCGTCGCCGAGACCGTGGGCTACGCGCACAGCCGCGGCGTCGTGCATCGGGACCTCAAGCCCGAGAACCTGATGTGCGGCGCCTTCGGCGAGGTCTATGTGATGGATTGGGGCATCGCGCGGGCGATGGCCGCCCCGGCGCCCGACGAGACCCCGGTGCCCGCGGGCGGGCAGCCGCGCATCGAGGACGGGGACCGGGCCCTGACCCGAAGCGGCGAGATCTTCGGGACGATCCACTACATGGCGCCGGAGCAGGCCCGCGGGCACACCGAGGCCGTGGGGCCGGCGAGCGACGTGTGGGCGCTGGCGCTGGTGCTGCACGAGATCCTGGTGGGGCGCGTCGCCTTCCCGGGCCCGGGCCTGAAGGCCTGGGCGGACATCGCCGGCGGCAAGCGCCCCCGGCTTCCGGCAGACGCGCGCGTGCCGAGCGAGCTTCGGGAGCTCTTCGACGCCGCGACGGAGGTCGCGCCGAGCGAACGCCTCCCGGACGGGCGGGCCTTCGCCGAGAGGCTTCGGGCTTGGCTCGCCGGGGAGGCGCGCCGGGACCGGGCCGCAGCGGTGCTCCGGGAGGTGGACGCGCGACAGGAGCGCCTGGCGCGACTCCGCGACGAAGAGGCGCGGCTGCGCGCCGACGCCCAGGCCCTGCTCGGCACGCTCCGGGACGACAGCCCGGACGAGGCGCGGCTCCCGGCCTGGCGTGCCGAGGACCTCGCGAACACGCAGCGGGACGCGCTCGAGGAGGCCGAGGCGGAGCTGCTCGAGCTGCTCCGCGCCGCGCTCCAGCACGACCCGGAGAGCGAGGGGGCCCACGCGCGCATCGCGACGCTGGCCCGGTCCGAGGTCGTGGCCGCCGAGCAGCGCGGCGACGCCCGGGAGGCCTGGCGCTGGGAACGGCTCCTCAAGCAGCACGACAC
The DNA here is from genome assembly GCA_038750805.1 of Myxococcota bacterium. Taxonomy (GTDB): domain Bacteria; phylum Myxococcota_A; class Polyangia; order Polyangiales; family Houyiibacteriaceae; genus CALCTH01. Next base: position 3,456 of record JBCDGX010000389.1, on the reverse strand, counting down.
GGGGCGGCACGCGGCGTTCCTCGCGGGGCTGGGCACGCTGAAGCTCGCGGTGGACCCGCCCGACGCGCGGGCGGCGGTGCTTCGCTACGAGGAGGTCGACCGCCGGCTCGAGCCGCGGACCTTCCGCGGCAACCTCTCGCCGCCCTTCGAGATCGCCCTGCCCGCCGGGAGCTACCTGGTCCTGCTCGAGGCCGAGGGCCGCGAGACCGTGCGCTACCCCGTCCGCATCGAGCGCGAGGCCACCTGGGACACGACGCCGCCCGATGGGAGCGCGCCGCGGCGCGTGTGGCTCCCGCCCGCGGGGACGCTGGACGAAGGCGAGTGCTTCGTCCCGGCCGGATGGAGCGTGGTGGGTGCGCCCGGCGGCGCGAGCGATGCGTACCCGCGGACGAAGGTCTGGCTCGAGGGCTTCGTGATCCGCCGGGATCCCGTGACCGTGGCGGAGTACGTGGCGTTTCTCGAAGACCTCCTCACCTCCGGCAAGCCGGCGGAGGCCGCGTCGATGGTGCCGGCCTCTGGAACGGACCGAACGTACGTACGCGTCGACGCGGGCCGCGTCATCGTCGCGCCGGTCGACAACTCCCCAGACCCGGAGGCCGGGCTGCGCGCCCCCATCCGCTGGGTGACCTTCGCCCAGGCTGAGGCCTACGCGAGATGGCTCGGCGAGCGCGCGTCCAAGCCGTGGCGCGTCCCGACGGACGTCGAGTGGGAGAAGGCGGGCCGCGGCGCGGACGAGCGACGCTATCCCTGGGGCGCGACGCCCGTGGCGAGCTGGGTCGTCGCCCGCGGGCACGCGCCGCACGGACTTCGCCCCGTCGACGAGCCGACGCGGGACGAGAGCCCCTACGGCGTGAGGCATCTGGCGGGCTGCGTCCGCGAGCTCTGCGCCACGCCCTGGCGCCTCCGCCCGGTGCTGGACGCGCGGGGGGCGGTCAGCACCTACGACCCCCGGGAGACCCGCGCGTTTCAGAGCGTCCGGGGAGGCAGCTACCTCGGCCCCATCGACGTGGAGATGCTCGCCGCGCGCTACGCGATCCCACCGAACGAGCCGCTCCGGAGCGTGGGTTTTCGTTTGTGCCGCTCCCTCCCGAAAGCGCTCAGGGAATGACGTAGGCGAAGGCGTTCTTCGCGCCGTTGCCGTCCTTCCAGTTCGCCGGGTGGTTCTTGCTGCTGGGCTCCACCGAGGCGAACCTCAGGGGCGCGAGAATCTTCGGGCCGAAGCTGATCTTCGTGGGCTTCGGCTTCCCCGGAACGATCCAGGCCACGCCGAAGTCCTGCGGCTTCCCCGACTGCCCCGCGAGGACCATGAGGGCGAGGCGGTCGACGCTGCCCTGGTTGTCGAGGGTGCCGCTCGACGCGGTCGCGACGAAGGCCTTCTGCGCGCCGGGGTTCATGAGCACACTGGTGAGCGGCCCGAACTTGCTCTTCGGCACCCGGTCCGGCGAGGTGAAGAGAAAGGGGCCGTAGGCCTGGTGCAGGATCTTCGCGACGCTCTCGAACACGCCGCCGGACGCGAGGTCTTTGATGACGAGCTTGTCGGCGGCCTTCGCCGTTTCGAACACGTGCGGGCCGTCCGCGTCCGCGTACCAATGGTCGGTCTTCGCGAGGAGCGGGAGCCCCTGGCGGTACTTGGTCGCGGAGATGCACCAGACGGTCGGCACACCGCCAAAGGTCATCTCGTAGACCCCCTCGGGATGGAACTCGTGCCCCTGAACTCGTGTCGGCAGCTTCATGCGAGCGACGTTCTCAAAGAACGGCCGGCCCGGCCATGACCTGCGCTTACGCGCCGGCGCGGCGGGTCGCGTCGGCGACGACCTTGGCGAGCTCCGGGCCCGAGCGCTCCTGAAGAAAGTGCCCGCCCTTCAGGGTCACGTGCGGCTGACCCTCGGCGCCCGGGATGCGGCGCTGAAGGCGCCGGTCGAGGCCGCGGGTGATGGGATCGCCGCTCGAGAAGGCGGTCACGAAGGGCTTCTCCCAGCGCTCGAGCACGCGCCAGGCCGCCCGGTTCGCCTCGGCCGCCGGGTCCCGCGGCGTGAGCGGCACGAGCGCGGGGAAGGCCTTCGCGCCGGCTTGGTACCGAACGTTCGGAAAAGGCGCGTCGTAGGCGGCGATCTCCTTGGGCGTCAGCCGGCCCCCGCTGCCGTAGTTCACGATGCGGCCGATGGGAAGCTGCGGCGCCACGCGGGCAAAGCTCCGCCACACGAGGAAAGGTGCGACCCCCGCGAGCTCCTTCGCGCGGAGCTTCGGCGGCGTTCCATCCGGTAGGTAGCCGTTCCCGATCACGATGGCCGCGAAGCGCTCCTCGTGCTCCGCGGCGAGGCGAAGCCCCGTGAGCGAGCCCCAATCCTGTCCGAAGAGGGTCACGCGCCGGAGATCGAGCTGCGCGAGGAGGCTCGCGAGCCAGGCCACGTGCCGAGCGTAGGTGTAGTCGCGCTGGCGCGTCGGCTTCGCGGAGCGCCCGAAGCCGATGAGGTCCGGCGCCACCACGCGAAGCCCCTGGACCATCAGCGGCCCGATCATGTGCCGGTAGAGGAAGGACCAGCTCGGCTCGCCGTGGAGCAGGAGCGCCACCGGCGCGTCCCGCGGCCCCTCGTCGAGGTACGCCATCGTCAGCCCGTGGGGCTCGACCTGGAGCGTCCGCGGCTGGAAGGGGAAGTCCGGGAGGTCCCGGAAGCAAACCTCGGGCGTCATCAGCGCGTCCACGGCCGGGACGTTACGCGCTCGCGGGCCTTCCGTGCTACGCGGCCCCGGTGATGGGTCGTCCCTCGCTCCGCGTGCTCGTCGCGCTCGCGCTCGCCGCCTGCTCCGACGAAGCTCCCGAGGCGCCCCCCTCACCCGCCGCGGACCCGGCGCCCCCCTCCCCGGAACCCATCGCGCCGCCGCCTGCCCCCGAGCCGCCCTCCCTCGCCCCGGACGAAGAGGCCCGCTTCGGCCGCGTGACGCTCCACCCCGGCTTCACGCCCGACCCACGCACGCTCGGGGGCGACGCCGGCGGACCCCTCGACGCCTCGACGCTCGCCGAGGGGTGCGCGGGCTTCGTCGCCCCGGCCCCGGCGCACGTGGTCGACGCCGACGGGAGCTTCGCCGAGCTCCGCTTCCTCGTGCGCCCGGAGGACGACGACGCCGTGGGCCTCGTGCTGCGGGACCCGGGAGGTGTCTTCCATTGCGTCGTACCGCCCGAGGCCGGCGAAGGCACGGTGCTGGCGATGCCCATCGCGCCCGGGCGCCACGCGCTCTGGGTCAGCGCGCGCTCCGCCGCCCTCCGCCCCGCCTACGTGCTCGGCATCAGCGAGCTCACGGCGACGGAGCTGGCCTCCCTCGCCCGATGAGCGCATGCCCGGCGCCCTGGCGCAGGTGTGCCCGTCGTACTTTCGGCCCGTGGCGCTCGGCCCATCGGGCCCCTCGAAATCACCCGACCCGCCCATGGGTCGCCGCCTCTCGCGCCTCACGCCGTTC